>JALZAD010000120.1 GCA_030948555.1 Verrucomicrobiota bacterium
GCTCGATGTTGCCGCGGGGTCCCTCGACTTCGCTGCACTCCGCTCGGGATGACATGGGGTGGATTTACTTCTCGTTAGGCGAAGTAGCGGGCGTAGTTGGAAGAATGGTCGCGCGCGAGGCGTGCTCGCGTCCGAGATACTTGCCCGCGAGCGCGCTCAACTCCGCGGGAGTGACGGATTCCACATCGCTGATCCGCGTCCGCGCCGCTTCGAGGAATTCCGGGCGCGATTGCGCGCGGTTCAGCACCGAGGTGACCCAATATCCATTGGTGCGCTGCGACTCGCGCAGCGCGGTGAGGAGCGGTTGTCGGGCGCGGTTCAGTTCGTCGTCGGTGACGCCGTTGCGGGCGAGGTCATCCGCTAGATTGATGACGAGCTCTGACATCTTCGCTGCGGCGGCCGGGTCGACGTCGACACTCGCCATCAGGTAGCCATAGCCGGGGAAAACGTCGCTCGCGTTGCTCACCGCGCGCGGGCTGTAGGTCGCGCCGATTTCTTCGCGCACTTTCAGCCGAAGCCGATCGCTCAGCACTCCCGCGAGCAGGACAAAACGCCGACTGCGCCGGATGTCGATGGCGTCATCCGTGGGCCAGTAGATGAGGAGCGCACCTTTCGGAATCTCCGATTCAATCGTGTAATCCTTGGTGAACGGCTCCGCCGGGAAGCGGACCTTCTTCAGCTCAGCGAGCGCCGGCTTCTCTTCGCGTGGCGGCAGTGCGCCAATCGTTTTCGCCGCGGCGTCGATGGCAGCTTCGACATCGACATCGCCCACGAGCCCGACTTCAACTGCGCCTCGGGAAAGCTGCGGCGTCATCCAGCCTTTCACTTCGTCGACCGTGTGAACGAGCATGGTCTGCAATGGCGGCATGCCGAAGCGCGGATCGCCACTCGCGATAAGATTGGCGATCTCCGTCGCGACCGGACCCGCCGGCGTATGCGCGAACGAGAGATAAGTTTGCTCGAGTTCCTTCCGCGCGACGCGCAATGCTTCGGGCCGGTATCCCGGGTCGGTCATTTCGGCAGCGAGCAACTGAAACTCGAGCGGGAGATCGTCCGGTGTGGTCGCGCCGCTGAAGCGCAGCGCGTCAGGGTCGGGCGCGAATTGCCAGCCAACGTTCCTGCCCGCGAAAATGTCGCGCAGATCGTCGCTGCTGTGCTTGCCCAAACCGCCTGCGAGGAAGGTTCGCGCGGTCACATTGGCGAGACCGCGCTGGTTCGGCGGCTCAGTGATCGCGCCGTCGCCGATGCGCGCCTGCAACAAAACGCGACCGGCTTCGAAGTCGGTCTTCTTCAGGTTCAAACGCACGCCGTTGCGGAAGGTGACGAGATCAAGATCGAGATCGGGCACGTGCTCGCGGCGCGCGATTTCGCCTGCGGGTCCGAAGTCGTGGTAAGCCCAGATGAGGCCGGCGTCGGCCGCAGGCGCGGCGACTGCGACGCTGTGGGCCTGCTCGTACGCACTCATGATTGCAGCGTGCGCGTCGCCGGGAATGACGGCGTTGCCGAGCACCGCAACGAAGCGGCCATCCCCGCCGAAATTTTCGCGCATCGCGGCCAGGCAATCGGCGGGCGTGATTTTCTCTAGCGCGGGTTTGGCCAGCGCGAGCTCATCCGCGGGCGTGAGGAAAACTTCGTTCGCTTCCAGGCTGCGCACGATTTCCTCGGCGAGCGCGTTCGAGCGGCGCGTGCCAGCTGTCTTCACCGCCTGCTCGAAGTGATTCGTCAGGTTCGCCACCGCTTCGCGCAACTCCGCCGCCGTGAAGCCATGCTCGAGCGCGCGCCGCAGTTCCCCCTCGCCGGCAGCGAGCGCATCGTTCCACTGCTCGGGCTTGCAGGTCAGACCGATGCCGGATTCGCGCAGAAAATTGAACTGCTCACTGACCGATGCGTGCCCGGCGACGAACGGCGCGTTCTCTTTCTTCGCGAGGATTTCGAGGCGGCGGTTGAGCATCGCGACCACGAGCGCGCGCGGTAGTTGCTTGATCTCGCGCGCCGCGGTGTCCTGCTCCCGCGCGTATGGTTTCAGCGCAACGATCGAAACGCTCGTGACCGGCGCTTCCGGGTCGGAGTGATAGATCGGGCGAACGCCATCGAGCGTCGGCAACTCGCCTAACGAGGGATCGGGTCGCGCGGGGGCTCGCGCGCTCAGTTTTTCGAACGCGCTCTTCACCATCTTTTCCACCGCAGCGGGATCGGGGAAATCGCCGACGATCACCGCGACCATTTTCTCGGGTCGATACCATGTGTTCCAAAAGTCGGTAAAGCGTTCACGAGTCGCGTTCGTCACGACTTCGGGATCGCCGATCGGCAGCCGTTTCGGGAGCAGCGTTGAGCCGAGCATGGCTTCGAATTGGGCCACGAAAATCCTGTAACCGACGGAATCACTCGCGCGTCGTTCCGACTGGATGATGCCGCGCTCCTTGTTGATCTCGTCTTCGCTCAAGAGCAGCCCGCCGGCGTAATCGCGGAAGACGCGCAGCCCTTCGGCAAGACTCGCGTCGTCATTATGCGCGAGCTCTAGCTGGTAGACAGTGCGATCGAAACTCGTGTTCGCATTTGTGTCGCCGCCGAGGCTCATGCCCATGCGCTGGAAGAATTCGATCAGCGTGCCCGGCGGATAATGTTCGCTGCCGTTGAAGGCCATGTGCTCGAGGAAATGAGCGAGCCCGCGCTGATCTTGCCTTTCGTTCAGCGAACCTGCGAGCACGAGCAGGCGCAGAGAGGCGCGGCCTTTCGGCTCGTGGTTCGGCAAAATGACGTAGCGAAAGCCGTTCGAGAGTTTGCCGAACTTCGCCGCCGGGTCGGCTTTGAGATCGCTGCCTTCCTGCGGAAAGGGCAGGGAAACGGGAGGCGATGACTTTGCGTGGAGCGACGCGGTGGATAACGCGCCGAGCAGGAGAAGACGGAGGAAGAGCTTCGGCATGTTGAAGGCTGCTTCGACAATCGCACTCCGCGCGCGTTCAGGAAAAGCGCGGCGCCGCCGGCTTAGGCAGCCTTGACCATGCCGGTGGATTCGCGCAGCCTCCCGCCCATGAACGCTCTCTCTCGCTACTCCGGCACGATGTTCTGCATCATGCGTATCGTGGTTGGCCTGCTCTTCGCCTGTCATGGTGGGCAGAAGATCCTCGGCTTCCCGCCGGTCGCGAAAGCGATGCAGCTCGACACCATGGGGATGGTCGGCGGTTACATCGAATTGATCTGCGGATTTCTCATCGCGCTCGGGCTCTTCACGCGCATTGCAGCCTTCATCGCCAGCGGCATGATGGCCGTCGCATATTTCATGGTGCATGCGAAAGGCGGTCTCTTCCCCATCGTCAATCGCGGCGAGCCGGCGGTGATCTACTGCTTCGTCTTCCTCTACATCTTCTTCCATGGACCGGGTTGGCTGAGCCTCGATGCGATGATCTGGCGCGGGAAAAACAACGATCTCACGACGAACGACCGGAGAGTCTAACGAATGAAGCGCCTCCTCGCTTTTGTCCTCCTCTTCGGCGCATTGGCGCTCACTGCGCCCGCGCAGGATTGGGCCAAGCCGCGCCTGAACAACTCACCGCGACACGGCGAGTGGGTGGAATACAAATCCGGCGATCGCACGCTGAAGGCGTTCGTCGTGTATCCAGAGCGGAAAGAGAAAGCGCCGGTTGTGCTCGTGATTCACGAGATCTTCGGACTCACCGACTGGGTCCGCGGCGTGTGCGATCAACTGGCGGAGAACGGAGTGATCGCGGTCGCGCCTGATCTGCTCAGCGGGCAGACCTTCGCTGACGTCGACGGCGCGCGGAAGGCGATCAGCGCCTTGAAGAAGGAGCAGGTCACGGCTGACTTGAACGCGACGGCTGATTACGCAGCGAAGATTCCAGCGGCTAGCGGCAAGCTCGCGGTCTGCGGTTTCTGCTGGGGCGGCGGATGGACCTTTGGCTACGCCGGTATGAATCCGAATCTCGTGGCGGCGTATTCATTCTACGGACCGGCGGAAGACGATCCGACGCTGGTGAAAAACATTGCGTGTCCGGTCTACGGCTTCTACGGCGAGAAGGACGAGCGCGTGGATGCGACGATTCCCGGCGGCGAAGAACGGATGAAGGCCGCGGGCAAAACATACGAGCCCGTCATCTACAAAGGCGCGGGCCACGGTTTCATGCGCGACGGTGAAGCACCCGAGAGCAAAGACGAGAACCATGAGGCGAACGTCAAAGCGCGCGACGATGCCTGGGCGCGTTGGAAGACGCTGCTGAAAGAGTTGTAGGGGTAGCTACTCGCTCCCGACATGGAGTTCAATCGCGCGCCACACCGCTAACGGCGCGGTGTAGTGCGCACAGTGCGGCTCCCCTTCGATCACAAGCAGCTCGCTGTTCGGCAGGAGGCGCGCTACCGCGACGGCGGCGGATTGCGGCACCGTCGGATCGATTCCTCCGCGCATCACCAGCGTCGGTGCGGTGACGCGTGGGAGCTGATTCTCGATCGGATCGCGGAACATCTCGCGCGTGGTGCCGAAGGCGCGCCGCGGACCGGCGCGGAAGAAATCGAACAGCCACTTCAACCACAGGCTGAACGGTTCGTGCAGGGCGTCGCGCAGGAGGCGCAGCGTTTGGATGCGAACCGCAGACGCCGCAGGGTCGAGTGTGGGCCCGATCATCGCCAGCGTTGCCACCCGGTCCGGTGCTTTTACCGCGACGTATGCTGCGATCTCGCAGCCGAGGGAATGTCCCACGATCTGACACTTAGGAATCCCGCTGGCGTCCATCCACTCAATTACCGAGTCAGCGAGTTGTGCGACGGAAAGCACCTCGCTTGGACCTTCACTGCGGCCGAACCCTGGCAGGTCGAGGGCGTGAACGTCGAGCCCCGCGGCGGCGATCACTTTCGCGAGTGGGATCATGTAGAGACTGGAGATGACCAGCCCGTGCAGCAGGATGAACGGCACCCGATCCGACGCGCCGGCCGCCACGTTGCTTCTGCTGTGCAATCGGCAGCCGCGCACTGTTATCCACTTGCTCTGCAGAGCGGAAGCAGGCGATGCGGCGACCGTTCCCGCACGGTGCCGTGAATTCATCCGTCACCTACTGAACGCAGGCGGAACGCGCTACTTCTTCAAGCCTTCGAGCTCGTCGGCGAGCGCGTTTGCGTCGTAGACCTT
>JALZAD010000135.1 GCA_030948555.1 Verrucomicrobiota bacterium
CGCACGTCCTGCAGCTGATCGTTGTAATAAACGCGCACCTGATAGCCGGCGTACTTCCGGTTTCCGCCGTCCGCCGTTTGTTTCTTGATCATCGCCTTCTTCCCGCCACTGGGCGGAGTGACCTGCGCGGCCGCTTCGGTCAAAGCCGCTTCCGACGAGACCGCGCCGCTCTTCATCCGCACGTAAGTCACGGCGAGGATCTCCGGATTGCTCTTCTTCCAATCATGATCCGGCGTGATCCACTCGTAGTTCACTTCCGCATCGGTCAGCGCGACTTTGTTGTCGTCGACCGTGTCGTAGAAGTAGACCTGAATCTTGACCTTGGTGTGATCGGTGATCGTGTTTGGCCGCTTCTTCACGCCGACGCGCAACGTGAGATTCGCCTGCGCATCCGGGTCAGGATTTTCGGTCACGGTCGCTTCTGTAATGCCGAAGTTCGAGCCGTCTGGAATGCCGTCGCGATCGAGACGCGTCGTCCCCACGTCGAGCGGCGAAACACCGGCGAAACCAGGACCTGCCGCGGCGGCCGCGACGTTTGGCGGCGTGACTCCCACCTTCAGTTTTAACTCCGCCAGCTCAAAGAGCGGGCCAGCGGCGGGACCGATATCCTGGATCTTGCGCCAGGTCTCGTTAGACCGATCGAGGAGCTGCATCGACTCATAAATCATCGCCATTTCGGCGAGGACGTTGGCGTTCTTCGGGTCGCGTTGCGCAGCGTCCTGCAAACGCGCGAGCGCGTTGGTGGTGTCGCCGCGTTCACGCAGTGCAGCGGCTTCCTGAAGTAGATGCTCCGCGGCGGAAAGCGCAGCGTTGCTCGGCGCGGACTTTGTCGCAGGTGCGGTGGCCGGAGAAGCTGCGTTTTGCGCGGAGCCGTCGGCTGCGACCGGCGCATTCACGACCGCTGGATTTGTCTCGGTCGCAACCGCCGGCTGCTCCGCCTTGCGCGACGCGCGGAACTTCCCGACGAAATGAACTCCGACCGCGGCGATCTCGAAGAATCCCAGCAGCGCGACAGCGGCGAAGGCGATAGTCATCGTCTTGTCCGGACGCAGAGGCGAGGAAAACGTCGTCGCAGGCATAAGGATGGTGTGTTGGTTTAAACGCAGCGTTCCGGCCGGTCAAATTGCCGGCGGCGGTGCGCGCGCTTCAGCGGCAGAACGCCGAACGTCAGCGCGAGATTTCCGCTTGGCTCAGCATCTTGAAGCTTTCGCCATTCAGAACCGACGCGGCGCAATCGGTGTCGTCCACATGCAGCGCGAAAGCTGCGAGGCCGTGCGGCCGCGTAAGCAGCGGGTAGCAGAAGTGGATATTCACCTCGGCCATGAGGAGCGAGCCGAGCAACTTCGCCAGCTGACCGGCCACTTCGTTCAGCTCGACCACCATCATTTCGCAAACACCGAAGGCCACGCCGTGCTCGCCGAAAGTGCGTTCCACCAGGTCGGGATCGCTCACGATCATGCGCGCGATCGCCGAGTCGGTCGCCTCGATGATGCTGAGCGCCACTACGTCGACGTGATGCGAGTTGAGCAGCTTCACCACTTCGAGCATCGCGCCCACTTTATTGGGCAGGAAAACGGAGAATTGCCTAACGAGTGGTCCGTCAATTTTCTGCGTCGTTTCAGGTAGATCGAGAGACATCTGATGAAGGTGGCGCGCGCAGGTGGAGGGGCCTGCGGGCGGGCGCGCACTATGGCATTCGAGCCGTTTTGATTGCAAACGGAATCTAGACGAACCGCCGCTGGCGGGCTAAAGCCCGGAAGCGGCGGTTTCGTTCCGCTGGGCTTCGCGCGCTGACTTTGTCAGGCCAGACGCATGAACAGAATCGCTCTCTGTCTGATCGGGTTCGTCAGCATTGTCTCCGCACACGCGGAAGCCGCATCCATGGACGTGCTGGTGGCGAACCCCAAGGGGCGTGCGGCCTACAAAGGCACACGGACAGCAGCGGCGTTTTCAGCACGCCGAGAGCTCGCGCCGGGGCACTACGTTGTTCAATTCAAAGCGCGCGACTTTGATCCTCGCGACTACGCAATCGTCGTCGGCGCGGGCAAACGGAAAGTCGTGGCGATCGGCGTCGACGAGGAGCGCGCGCCTTCCCATGATGGACGACAACGAGCTGATTTTGTCGCGGCAGAAGAAGCTCGAGAGCTTCTCCGAATGCGAGCAACGCGAGCGGATAATCAAATTCCCGACTGGGCGTAACGGAAGCGAATTTGATCGTTGCGCGGAGAACGGTGCGATAAAAGCGTCGTAGCGATGGAACCTCCGCAGCATTGTTCTTTAGTCGAGCTCGCGAGGCTCTTCCACGATCATCAGGCGGAGATTATGGCCGAGTGGCAAATGGGCGCGAGCGAGCTCCTGCGCGAACTTTGTCTCGATAAGCCAACTCTTTCCGATCACCTGCCGGATCTCGTGGCGGAGATCACCCGCGATCTGGCGCAAGGGCGCGAAGGAATTATCTCGGAGGAACAAACTCGCGGCAGTCCACCAGTGCATGGCGTGCAGCGTTTCCACGATGGGCTCGACGTTGGCGAAGTGGTCGCTGAGTACAACCTGCTGCGCGTCGCGTTCATCACGATCGCGCACCGCCATGGCTTCTACCTGGTGGGCGATGCCATGCGCATTCTGAATCACCGGATCGACGCAGGCGTCCGCCTCGCCGTGACGGCGTTCGCCGCGCAACAGGCATTGATGCGCAAGGAACAGGAGAACGAGCATGTCGCTTTCATCGCGCATGATCTACGCACGCCGCTGAACGCGGTCTCGTTGCTGGTCGATCAGTTGCGCTCAGACATGGAAGAAAACCGAGCCGCTGACTCGAAAGAGATTTTCGAAATTCTCCAACGCAATCTTCAGCGCATGGAAGACCTGATCAAACGGGTGCTCGACACTAAAGTGCAGCCTTCCGGCGCGGGCAGTTCGTTCCATCCGGAGCTTCGCACCTTCGAGCTTTGGCCATTAGTGCAGCGGTTGATTCGCGACCTGCAGGCCGTCGCGTCGCAGCACGAGATCGTAGTGCTTAACGAGATCCCGACGGCGCTGACGCTGCATGCGGATGCCGGGCTGATCTCGCAGGTGTTTCAGAATCTGCTCGGGAACGCTTTCAAGTATGCTGCGCGCGGCAAGGTGGTGGTGAGTGCCGAGGAGGGCGATGGCGCCGTGGCGTGCGTGGTGCATGACAATGGCGCCGGCATTCCGCTCGATTTGCTGGCAAATGTCTTCGATAAGATGGCGACCGATCCGGCGAAGACGGGAAGAGGTCTTGGCCTTGCGATCGTCAAACAAATCGTCGAAGCACACGGCGGAACTGTGACCGCCGAAAGCGTCTACGGACGGGGTGCGACCTTCAGCTTCATCATCCCGAAGCCACGACA
>JALZAD010000141.1 GCA_030948555.1 Verrucomicrobiota bacterium
CCGGTTCGCGCGAAACTTCGACGCGAGGCGTCGGAAACGGATCGACCGGGAGGATCTTCTTTGGTGGCCGCGCGGTTTTCGGCATCACCCGAGGTGGCGGGGTTTTCGGCGGCGGCGCGTTCGGTGCCGGAACTCCGAGCGCCTCCATGAATCGGCGAATGCGTTCCTCTTCGCTCTCGGCTCCGGCGCGCGGCACGGGTGCGTTCGGCTGCGATGTCGGCGAGACGCGCCTGGCAGCTTCCCGGTTTCGCTTCTGCTCGGCCCGCTGCATCACGAATCGCAGGAGCGCGACGATGCCGACGAGAACGACGAAGAAGATTTGTTCCATCGCACCCTAACGAGTCGTCGCCACCTAACCGCCCGGCTTCTTCTCGCCGCCGGCGATCGACTCGCGCATCGACGTGTCGGCCTGCACGTTCTTCATTCTGACGTAATCCATGATGCCAAGATTGCCGGAACGAAACGCCTCCGCCATCGCCTGCGGCACCAGCGATTCTGCTTCGACCACCTTCGCGCGCATCTTCTGAGTCTCGGCCCGCATCTCCTGCTCGACCGCAACCGCTGCGGCGCGGCGAACTTCCGCCTTCGCCTGCGCGATGCGCTTATCCGCGTCGGCCTGTTCGCTCTGCAACTTCGCGCCGATATTATCGCCGACATCCACGTCGGCGATGTCGATCGAGAGGATCTCAAAGGCGGTGTTGCTATCGAGGCCCTTCGCGAGAACGGCTTTGGAAATCCGGTCGGGATTCTCGAGCACATCCTTGTAGGAATCCGCGGAGCCGATCGCGCTGACGATTCCTTCGCCGACGCGGGCGATGATCGTCTCTTCCGTCGCGCCGCCGACGAAGCGATCGAGGTGCGAACGCACCGTCACGCGCGCCTTCACCTTCGCGCCGATGCCGTCCTTCGCCACGCCGTCGATCGTCGTCCGGCCCATCGACGGATTCGGCACGTCGATCACCTTCGGGTTAATGCTGGTGCGCACCGCTTCGAGCACCGTCTTGCCGGTGCCCTTCGTCGCAAGGTCGATCGCCATGGCGCGGTTCATGTCGAGGGAAATGCCGGCTTTATCCGCCGCGATCAGGGCGAGGATGACCTGCGAAACGTCGCCGCCCGCGAGGTAGTGCGCTTCGAGCGGATCGCTCTGGACGTCGATGCCTGCTTTCACCGCAGTGATGCGGTTATCAACGATCAATCCAACCGGCACCTTCCGCAGCCGCATGCCCACCATCTTGCCGAGGCCGACCGGCGCATTTGCGATGCGTGCGCGGAGCCACAGGCCGAAGAAGTTGAAGAGGACGATGCAGAGAATGAAGGCAAGCAGCCCCGCGACCGCGAGACCGATGAAATAAAAGGATTCCATGTCGCGCCGAGTCTACAGGGGCAAAAGGGAAGGGAAAGCGCGAAGGCCGCAGGCGCACGACCTGCTTTTCAGAAAGGCTCTCGGCTCGGTATAGCCGAATAAATTTTCGCGTTGACGTATAACGCTAAAACTGAGACATCCCTGACCGAATTCTGATTACGACTACATACACGATGAAAAGACTAGCGATTGCAGTGACACTTCTGGCCGCATTGAGCACGGGCGCTTATGCCGCTTCTCTCGCGAACGACAGAGCGTCGAACTACGGCACGACAGCGAATTGGACGAACGGGTCTAATTTGGGGACGGGTTTTGGCGCGTGGACGATCACCGACGGCGACGGCGGTCATTACATCGGAGGCACGGGTTTAGGGACGCAAACCTTTGGCCTGTTCAACACGTTCAACACCACTACGACCGACGCTGTGCGGCCATTCATATCTATCTTTTCGCCGGGTCAGACTTTCTCAATCAATTTGGGCTTCACCCCCTTCGCCAACGGGTCTGTCGGTCTCAACCTCCGAAGCGGAACAAACGACGTCCTAACCCTGTTCACGAATGGCACCGGAGATTGGCAGTTAAACGATGGCGGTAGCAACTTTAGCGCGGGCGCCGCGGCTACACCGAATACCGCGTTCTCATTCTCGTTCACTTACAACGGCGGAAACAGCTACTCGTTCACGCTCACGGGCTCCCCGGGCGGCGCGAACTTCACATCAAGCAATCCCCTGCTTGGGAGCATCGATAACGTCCGTCTGTTCGACTTTAATCAAGGTGCTGGGCAAAACTTCGGGTTTGATAATCTCGCGATTGTTCCGGAACCCTCCAGTCTGGCACTACTC
>JALZAD010000212.1 GCA_030948555.1 Verrucomicrobiota bacterium
GAAAAAAGAGCGCCGCCAAAAAGACAGCCAAGCCACTTGCTGCGAAGTCCAACGCCGCGAAGAAGAGATCGGCCGAGCCGACGGACGAAATGATCCGTCTCCGCGCCTACTTCATCGCGGAGCGCCGGTCCCAAATGTCACTGCACGGCGACCCGAACAACGACTGGATCCAGGCTCGCGAAGAGCTCATCGCCGAGCTCGGCGCCCCCAACGGTAACGGCTCGCATTAGCCGATAGTCGCGATTCCGGGCACGCACTCGCGCACCTTTTGCACGAGGCGATTAATCGCGAACGGCTTCGAGATCAGTCCGCGGACGCGTGGTTCCTTCAGGAGTTCCTGGGCTCGTTCCTCATCCGCTTTGCCGGAGATGAGAATCAACGGCGGAATGCGCCGCGGTGGCTGAGCGTTATCGTAGACCTTGCTGATCAGGAAGAAGAGCATGGCGCCGTCGATCATCGGCATTGAGAAATCGAAGATCAGCAGGTCGTAGTCGCGCTTCAGCATGAGCTCGAAGGCGTACTCCGGCTTGGGCGAGGAATCGATCGTGCACTGCAGCATCGAGCTGAGCGCCTCGCGCGTGACGCGCATCAGCGTGATGTCGTCGTCGACGAGCAATATGCGCTTTAGCTCTTCCTCCGCCATCGTCCTGCACGGTTGCGCGCAGACAGCGCGGACATCAAGCTTCTTTCGAAGATGAATGTTTTCTACAAGGAACTAGCGGACGCGTTGCAGCAGCGACTGGACGTGATCGGCGACGAAAAAAGTCGTCAATCGCCTGAGGCGCACATGAGGCGCCTCCAAGACGTCTCAGAGCGCATCGAAGCGCTCGAGCAGCGCCTGCCGAACGATGCCAATCCGCAGTTGCGCCACTTCCTGCAGCGGCGCAGCTACGTCAAAGCGCTCGAGCTGCTTACCGCGAATACAGCTCTACGATCAACTGCTCGTTGACCATCGGCTGGATTTCTTCGCGACTCGGCACGCGCGCGACTTTGCCCTTCAGAGCGTCGCGATCCGCCACGAGCCAATCCGGCACGGGCGCGATTTGCGTGAGCTCAAGATTGCGCAAGGCAAGCTGACGGGACTTCGGCTTGTCTTTCACCGTGACCTCATCGCCGGGTTTCACGGTGTAGGACGCGATGTTCACGTTCTTGCCGTTAACCTGCACGTGTCCATGCGAAACCAGCTGGCGCGCTGCACTGCGCGTGTTCGCCAGACCAAGGCGGAAAACGACGTTGTCCAAGCGGGTCTCGAGAAGCTGAAGCAGCGTCTCACCAGTAACGCCACGACGCGTCAGCGCCGTCTGGAAAATCCGGCGGAATTGTTTCTCGAGCAGGCCGTATTGATAACGGAGCTTCTGCTTCTCGCCGAGCGCGACCGCGTAGTCTGACTGCTTGCGACGCGAGCCTTTCGGCCCATGCATTCCGGGCGGGTAGTTTTTTCGCTCGAGAGATTTCGATGGTCCAAAGAGCGGCACGCCATAACGACGCGCGACTTTGGTTTTCGGTCCGGTGTATCTGCCCATGAATTACTTGTTAGACTCGGCGAGGTTTAGGCGGCCGGCAGCCGTTGTGCGGGACTGGGGTGACATCGCGGATGACGGTGAGATCGAGGCCGATCGCCTGCAATGCGCGCACGGCTGACTCACGACCCGCGCCTGGTCCGCGAACCAGAACTTCAACTTCCTTGAGGCCGTGACCCATCGCCTGACGGGACGCGTCTTGTGCAACCATTTGCGCCGCGTAGGCAGTGCTCTTACGCGAGCCTTTGAAGCCAACTTTGCCCGCGCTCGACCAGCCGATCACGTTGCCGTTCATGTCAGTGATGGTGACGATCGTGTTGTTAAAAGTAGAAAGAATGTGCGCGACGCCAGAATGGATGTTCTTGCTGCCCTTGGCCTTGATGATCTTGACCGGCTCGACGTGATTCGGGTCGAGCGAGAGATTCTCTTTCGGCGGCTCGGGAGCAGCTTCTTCCTTCTTGGCCTTCGCAGTTTTTTTAGCAGCCTTTGGGGCGGCGGGAGCTGGCGCGGCGGTGGCGCTATCGGAGGCGACTGCGGGAGTACTTGGCGCAGCGGCAGGCGCGGCTGCTTCTGACGTCGTTGCGACTGGCGCTGGGGTCGACGCTTCAGGTGCGCTCGCTTCGCCGGCGGCCGCTTGCTTCTTCGGTTTCTTCTCTGGTGTATCAGCCATCTCGAAAAATTCTCTTAGGTCTTACCGGCCTTGGCGTCCTTGTTCCGGATAACGCCCACCGTCTTGCGCGGTCCCTTGCGCGTGCGTGCATTGGTGGAGGTCCGCTGGCCGCGCACGGGCAACCCGCGCCGATGCCGAATCCCGCGGTAGCAATTGATCGCCTGGAGGCGCTTCAGATTGCTCTGCAACTCACGGCGCAGATCGCCTTCGATCGTGACCTTGTTATCCGTGATCGCGTGAATGATGTCGTTCAACTGCGCAGGCGTCAGTTTATTCGCGCGCAGGTTGGGATCGATGTTCGTCTGATCCAGGATCCGCTTCGCCGTGGTCGGCCCGATCCCATAGATATAGGTGAGCGACGCTTCGATGCGTTTCTCCGATGGAATCTCAACTCCAAGTAGTCGTGGCATACTCTATTAATTGATAGCTATTCGATCAGCCTTGCCGCTGCTTATGGCGGGGGTTCTTGCAGATCACGCGCACAACATTCTTGCGCTTCACGATCTTGCACGCTTCACAAAGTCTCTTCACTGAGGGTCGCACTTTCATGGTCCGAAAAAAGGGGACGCGGAGATCATCTCCACGTCATTGCGGCCCACGGAACGATGTCCGGGGAAATCGCAGGGTGGAACGGTTAGCAGAACTTTCTGCGCTCGCAACCCTTATCACTTTAGTTGCGTCTTTCCGTTCAAGGTCAGCACTTCCGGCTGGTCTCGGGTGACTAAAACAGTGTGCTCAAAATGCGCCGACGGCATCCCGTCCGACGTGCAGACAGTCCAGCCATCGTCCATCAGACGTACGGCCGCCGTGCCCGCGTTGATCATCGGCTCGATCGCGAGCGTCATCCCCGCTTTCAGCTTCGGACCGCTCCCACGTTTGCCGTAGTTCGGCACCTGAGGTTCCTCGTGCAACTTGCGGCCGACACCGTGCCCGACAAACTCACGGACGACGGAAAATCCATTCGTGACCGCTTCGCTTTCGATCTCCGCGCAGAGATCGCCCAGACGCAGACCTTCTCGGGCGAACGGGATCGCACGTTGCAATGCGCTCTCCGTCACACGCATCAATTTCTCCGTCCGCTCGTCGATCATTCCGACTGCAACAGTCGTCGCGGTGTCGCCCACCCAGCCGTTCTCGATCACACCGATATCGAGCTTCACAATATCGCCGTACTGGATGCGCCGCTGGCTGCCAATGCCGTGCACGATCTCGTCATTCAGCGAGATGCAGATGTTTCCCGGAAAGACGCGATGTCCGAGCCGATAACCGAGAAACGCGCTCTTTACACCGGCCTCCTCCATCAGATCGGCCGCCGCTTGATCGACTTCTTTCGTCGAAATTCCCGGCCTGACCAGTGCACTGACGCGCTCGAGAATCTCGCTCGCGGTGCGGCAGGCCTGCCGCATTTTGTCGATCTCGCGCCCGCTCTTGATCGGGATCATGCCGCCTGCTCGATCAGACGCGAGATGTCGCCAAAAACCTCCTCGCGATCACGATTGCCATCGATCTTCTTCAAGGCGCCAAACTTCTCGTAGTGCTCGGCCAGCGGCTGCGTCTTGCTGTTGAATTCAGAAAGCCGCGTTTGCAGAACAGCTGCGTCATCGTCCGTGCGCCTAACGAGTGGTCCGTCGCAGTACGGGCAAACCGCGCGCTCGGAAAATCCCGCTGCGCTTTCCGCGGTGGTGAACCCGCACGACTGACATTGCAGCCGGTGCGAGATGCGGTCGCTGATCGTCTGAGCCGATACGTCGAGCCAGATGGCGAGGTCAAGTGGCGTGCGGTGCCGCTGCAAAATACCCTGCAGCGCTTCCGCCTGCGGAATTGTCCGCGGGAAACCGTCGAAGACGAACCCGTGGGCGCCATGCAGGCGCACATAGTCTTCGATCAGGTCGATGATGATTTTGTCCGGCACGAGCTCGCCGTGCTTCGTGTTCTCCGCGACTTCGAGACCGAGCAAAGTTCCAAGTTCCATCTCGCGACGCAGAATTGCGCCGGGCGATGTGACCGGAATCCCGAAGTGCCGGGTGATCATCTCGGCCTGCGTGCCTTTGCCCGAACCGGGCGCGCCGAGAAGAACGAGTCGCCGTTTCACTTAACGACCGTAAACGAAAATCGCGACGCCGCCGATCACGATCACAGCAATGCCGACATACAGCCACATCAGCGTCGTCTGAGGCGCCGCTTCGCCGCGGTTGTAAGAACTGCGATCGAAGGCGCGACCGCGCAGCCGGCCTTTACGCAAGAAGCCGTCGTAATGCCGCTGAATCAAATG
>JALZAD010000261.1 GCA_030948555.1 Verrucomicrobiota bacterium
TGGGCGAATCGCCGGAAGCCATGTACCCCATGGTCGATGTATGCTGCCGCGCCCTGCCGCCCGACCAGCCGCGCTACCTGATGGGCGTCGGCACGCCGCTCGACATCCTCGAAGCCGTGCATCGCGGGGTCGACATGTTCGACTGCATCATCCCGACGCAAGTGGCGCAGCGCGGCGGCTCGTTTACCTCGCGCGGGTATCTGCAACTGCGCCGCGGCGTCTACAAATTCTCCGACGAGCCGCTCGATCCGGAATGCTCTTGCCCCGCCTGCGCCCGCTACTCCCGCGCGTATTTGCATCACCTCACGAAAACGGGCGAGACGCTCGGCTGGCAGTTGATTGGGAAGCACAACTTCCACTTCTATCACCAGCTCATGCGCGAGATTCGCGAGAGCATTTTGGCCAATTCTTTTGCGGAGCTGTATCGGACGAAGCGCGAGTTTCTCCACGCGGTTGATCCGGATAATCCCGTGCGCGTGCAGAAGCCGAAGAAGGCCCGGCCGACGCGGCTCGGCGCTTACGAAGTGCACATCGCGCGCGAAGGTTTCGCCAGCATCCGACACGTCGCCTCCGGTGAGATTATGCATTCGCGCACGGACCCGATGGAAGAAGCGCGGCGGCTTTACGTCGAGCAAGCGCGGCTCGCGGAACGGCTGCGCGAATCGACCGAGCCGCTGGTGATTTGGGACGTTGGTCTCGGTGCGGCGGCGAACGCGATGGCCGCGATTCGTTGCTATGAAAACGCCGCGCCAACGCGAGAGCTGCGCATCGTCAGCTTCGAGAACGACCTCGATTCGCTGAAGCTCGCCTTTAAGCGCAACGATCTCTTCACCTATCTGCGACACGGCGCACCGGCCGGCATTTTGGCGCACGGCAGATGGAGCGCCGGCGGAATCAATTGGTCGCTCGTCGTCGGTGATTTTCCCGCGAGCATCAGCGCTGCGCTCGAGCCGCCGGATCTCATTTTCTACGACATGTTCTCGAGCAACACCTGCCCGGAGCAATGGACCCGCGAAACATTCGAGCGACTCTTCGCGGTCTGTCGCGGGCGCGAAGTTGAGCTCTTCACCTACACCTGCTCGACCGCGGCGCGCGTCGCGCTGCTGGCCGCGGGCTTCTACGTCGCGCGCGGGCGGAACGCGGGCGAGAAGGAAGAGACCACCGTCGCCTTCACGGCGGAAGCCGCGCATCGCCACGCCGAGTTACTCGCCGGCGATTGGCTGGAACGCTGGCACCGCTCCGGCGCGAAGTTTCCGCGCGATCTCCAGCCCGGCGAGCATGGCGCGTTCGAGAAGTTGATCCTGGGCCACAAGCAATTTCAGCGAGCTGAGCACGCAACCATTCGTTAGTCCGCAGCAGGACGAGCACCGTTCGCAACGCACGCGCGGATTGTTCCGCGGCGTTGCGACCGCGATCGCCGGCCGCGGCGTCGGCACGCTTGTCGGGCTCGCGACCGTGCCGCTCACCATCGGCTATCTCGGTCAGGAACGTTACGGAATCTGGGTCACGATCAGCACCTTCCTCGCCTTCCTCAGCTTCACGGATTTCGGGATCGCGAACAGCCTGAGCAATGCGCTCGGCAAAGCGCACGCGGAGGAGGAACACCATCTCGCCGCACGCTACGTTTCGTCCGCTTTCTTCATCTTCTGCGCGATCGCGCTCGCGATCATCGCGATCAGCTTCGCGTGCGCGCCGCAACTCGCGCACAGCATCTTTCGCGATCTGCAAACTCCCGCGGCCCGCGACGAAGTTGGGCCCGCGCTGTTGCTCGCGCTCCTCATCTTCGCGCTCGACATCCCGCTGCTCGTGACGAACAAAGTGCTCGCCGCGCAGCACCAGATTTCGATCTCGAACTGGTGGGGAATGGCAGGCAGCGTCGCGAACCTCTTCGCGGTCCTCGCAGTGATTTGGGCGCGCGGCGGTTTGCCCTGGCTCGTGATCGGCTCCTCAGGTCTCGGCTTCCTGACGAATCTCGCCTGCGCGGTCTGGGTCTTCGGCTGGCGCTGGCCGCATCTGCGTCCTCATTTCACTCGCTTCGAGAAAAGCGCGATGCGCGATCTCGCTTCCACCGGCTGGAAGTTTCTCGTCATCGGCGCGGTCTGGATGGTGAACTCCGAGACCGACAACCTGGTTATCGCGCGCTTCATCGGCGCGGCGCAGGTGACGCCTTACGCGATCACGTTCGCGGTCTTCGCAAACGCGACGCTACTGCAAACGCTCGCGTATCCCTCGCTCTGGCCGGCTTACACGGAAGCGTTCGCGCGAAAGGATTTCGTCTGGATGCGGCGCACCTTCGCCTCGCACATGAAGATCAGTTTCATCAGCGCGTTCGCGATCGTTACGTTCCTTGTGTTGTTCGGCGCGCAGATCATCCGCTTCTGGGCGGGCGAAAGCGCGGTGCCGCCGTTTGCGACCATCATCTGGATGGGCGTGTGGAACGTGATGCTCGCCACCTTGTATGTCGCGAGTTGTCTGCTGAACGCGACCGGTCATCTGAAAGGCATGACGATCTACGGCACGATTACCGCGGTGTTGAACATCGGCGTCTCCATCCCGCTCGCGAAGATCTACGGCATCTCCGGCGTGATCGCGGGAACGGTGATCGCGTTCGCAGTCGCGAACTACATCCCCACGTTCATCGAAGTCCGCGGCGTGCTGCGAAAGATGAAGCGCAGCGATCCGGCGTCAGGCGTTTTGCGTGAGCAAACTGCTGAGCAAAACGCTTAGCCACTCGGGGTCGGGAAGCGTGAAGATGAGATTCCGTCCCGAGGTTTTCTCCACTTCTACCGCGTCCGAGTAGGGCGTAATCGTAAGCACGTCCGCCAGGCGTATGACGGCCTTCTTGCGCGCGGCGCGCCGTAGTTTACCTCCATCGTTTCGCTCCGCATTTCGTGCAGAGTCGATGAACACGAGAAATGGCAGACCTCGTTCTTGCGCAGCGGAAGCGCTGTTTCGACTTCCGGAAAAGTCGCGTTCTCCATCAGCCAGAACCAGCGGAAACGCGCGAGGTGGGTCTGCGTCGCGCGGTCATGGTCGATCACTACGCGGAAGTTTTTCGCCAGCCCATCGAGCTGCTCGAGTTCGTCTGAAGCGAGGCGCTCATCGCTCACCGCGTGCTCAAGTTTCTCTTGCAGAATTTGGCGCGCGTCCTCATTCCAAATTGCGCGCGCGGCGCGTTCGCCGATCCGCAGTGCCTGCCGCAGATTGGCCAGAGCGTGCGACTCGTCATCGGTCACGATCCCGTCGGGAAACACATCGGTCAGCGCCATCTGAAATCGCGGATGCTGCTGAATTTCGCGCACGTCCTTGTCCCGCAAGCCGAGCAGATCCTGGAGCCGATTCAGCCCGACCGCTTCCTCCGCGGTGATGACGTCGTCCATCACGCAGGTTTGCAGCGCCTTTTCGAAAAGCTTCTTCGCCCACTCCGGCTTCAAGCTAGTCGAGCGATGCTTCCGGAGCAGCGCGAGAATCTGATCCGGCTCAATGTCGATTCAGGCTTTCGAGGCGAGGAGGTTCTAGATCTCGACGTAAGCATTTTCGGGCAGCGGTCGCCGCCTCCAGCGTCGCCACAAGCCGGGCTCTCGCAGAGCGCGGACGGCGAGCGGTTTTTCCATACCTATTTGGCTTACGGCGCGCGCAACTTCTGCAGTTTCTCGCGAATCTCTTCCGTCGTCGCGCGCGTCTTCGCGTCATCGGCGTCGGCTTGTTTCGCGAGAATCTCGGCCGCGTGCTCGTAGTGGCCGATCGCCTCCTCACGCTGCGCCAGATTGGGTTCGGCCGGGCCGCCTAACAACTCCGCAAGATGCACGTAACTGATGGCAAGCGAACGCTGCGCGTAGACATTTTTCGGATCGGCCTTCGCGAGGTCATTGAAGATTTCGAGCGAACGCTGACGGCTCTCCAGCGCTGCTTCGAGCTCGTGTGATGCCACCTGGATGTTCGCGATCTTTTCATGCGCAACCGCGGCATCGCGCACGATGTCGCTGTTATCGGCATGCTGCTCCGCGAGCTGGAGGCGGATCGCCTTTGAGGAGGCATAATGTTGCTGTGCTTCGGCGACGTTGCCTTGCACCTCGAACATTGTCCCGAGCCGTTCCTCCACTACGCCGACGAGGCGAGTGCGTTTGAAGTCGTCAGGGCCGGGCGGCGGCAGCGATTGGAAAATGCGCAGCGCTTCCTGATATTGCGCGAGTGCGCCCGCGACGTCGCCGGTGTTCGGGTAATTTGGATTGCCGAGCACGTCGCCCAGCTTGAAGACGCTGATCGCGAGGGATTGTTGCGCGGCGACGTCCGTGGGCGCAGCGTCGGCGAGCTTCTTGAACGCGGCCAGCGAGCGCCGCGCACTGGCAACCGCGGCCGGCACGTTTCCAATCGCCGCTTCGACATCCGCGATTTTCTCGTCCGCGATGCCTAACGAGCGCCGAGCGAGCGCGTCGGTCTCCTTCGCGCTCAGGAGGTGCTCGGCCAGTTGCTTCGCTTTTCGATAACTCTCGAGCGCGCCGGACCTGTCGCCGAGGTTCGAGTTGTTCGGGTTCCCCTGGACGTTGCCAACTTTGACGTAGGCCGACGAAAGTTCGCGCGCGAGGGATGGATCGTCAGCGGCCTGCTCCGAAAGGTTGTTCAAGTACTCGAGCGCGCGGCTGACGATCAGCTGGCGCGTCGGCGTCGATCCGGGGAGATCCGCGACGGAATCGTGAATCTCGAACATGAGCGATCGCGCGAGCCGGCGGACTTCGTCGAAGCGACGTTGCGCCAGTTCGCGTTGATGCTCCGCGCGTCGCGCCTGGTATGTGGTCGCGAAGATTCCGCCCAGCAAACTCGCGAGCAGGAGAATGGCTGCGGCGACGCTGACCTTGTGCCGTCGGATGAACTTCTCACTTCGGTATGTCCAGGTGTCTTTCCGCGCGATCACCGGCCGGCCGGCGAGGTGACGCGCGATGTCAGCCGAGAACTGACCGACCGAAGTGTAGCGACGCTCCCGTTCTTTCCGCATCGCCATCAGCACGATGTTATCGAGATCGCCGCGCAACGCTTTGCGGCTTTCAGCTTTCGGTTGGCCATCGCTTGAAGTAACCGCGCTCGGCCGCGCCGGCTGCGATTCCGTGATCGCGCGTGAAATCTCTTCGGGACGACGACTCGTTAGGCGATACGGTTTCTCGCCGCTCAGCATCTCGTAGAGGATCACACCGAGGCTGTAGACATCGCTCGCGGTCGTCATCGATTCGCCGCGCACCTGCTCCGGGCTGGCGTATTCCGGCGTCATCAAGCCGGCGATCGAAATGGTTTCGCCAGTCATCTGCGACGAATCATCGATCAACTTCGCGATGCCGAAATCGAGCAGCTTCGGCTCACCATCCGGCGTCACGCGGATGTTACCCGGCTTCAGATCGCGATGAATGACGAGATGCTGGTGCGCGTAGGAAACGGCCGCGCAAATTTTTTGGAACAAGGCGAGCCGCTCGCGGAGCGCTGGCTTTCGGGTTGCGCAGAAATGATCGAGCCGGTCGCCCTCGACATATTCCATCACGAAATAGGGCAGGTCGTCCTCCGTCACACCGACGCCATGGAGCTGCGCGATGTTCGGATGAGTCAGGCCCGCGAGGATGCGTTCTTCCCTGCGAAACTGCCGCACGAAACTGGCGCGGCTGAAGGCGCGCTTGATTAGTTTGATCGCCACCTGCCGGCCGAGGTCCTCGTCGCGCGCGAGGTAGACTTCGCCCATCCCGCCTTCGCCGAGGAGCGACTTGATCGTGTAA
>JALZAD010000267.1 GCA_030948555.1 Verrucomicrobiota bacterium
GAGCGAGGCAAGCACGAGCAGCATGCTCATTGGCACCAACGGCAACCACCGTGTCATCCTGAGCCGCGAAGACGGCGAAGGATCTCGCACCGGGTTGTTGGCGAACTCGGTGGCGTAGAGTGTGACCCGCGCGCTTGCGCGAGGTCCTTCGCCGTCTTCGCGGTTCACGATGACGGTCGGGTTCGTCATGCGGTGGCGGTCATCCGCTCGCCAAGCTGCCCGCGTTCGATGCAGCCCTGGAAATACTTGATCGTCTCCATGATGCCCTGCTCGAACCGCACCTTCGGCTCCCAGCCGAGGATCTTCTTTGCCCGGCCGATGTCCGGCTGTCGCACCTTGGGATCATCGACCGGCAACGGCTTGAACACGATCTCCGACGCCGTCCCCGTGATGCGCTGAATCTCTTCCGCGAACTGCTTGATCGTCATCTCGCGCGGATTCCCGATGTTCACCGGCTCGTGAAAATCTGACTGCGAAAGCCTAAAGATCCCGTCGATTAAATCAGAGACGTAACAGAACGAGCGCGTCTGCGAACCGTCGCCGAAGACGGTGATCGGCTGACCAGTAAGCGCTTCGCCGATGAACGCCGGGACAACGCGCCCATCGCGCAGACGCATCCGCGGCCCATAAGTGTTAAAGATCCGCACGATCTTCGTGTCGATGCCGTGGTAGCGGTGGTACGCCATCGTCATCGCCTCCGCGAAACGCTTCGCCTCATCGTAAACGCCGCGCGGCCCGATCGGGTTCACGTTGCCCCAGTAATCTTCCTTCTGCGGGTGAACGAGCGGATCGCCGTAGCACTCGCTCGTCGAGGCGAGCAGAAACGTCGCGCCCTTCGCCTTCGCGAGCCCGAGCGTGTTGTGCGTTCCAAGCGCGCCAACCTTCAAGGTCGGAATCGGCAGCTCGAGGTAATCGATCGGACTGGCGGGCGACGCGAAGTGAAACACGTAATCGAGCTTCTCTTCCGGGAGGAAGATGAAGTTCGAGACGTTGTGCTTCACGAAGCGGTAGTTCTCGTTCCCGGCGAGATGCTCGATATTCGCTGTGTTGCCGGTGATCAGGTTGTCGATCGCGATCACCTTATGGCCTTCGGCCAGGAGGCGATCGGTCAAATGCGAACCGAGAAAACCGGCGCCGCCGGTCACCACCGAGATCAGTTGAGATGAGCCGGGCATGAGCGGCTCTACTTAAGTTGTCCGGTACGGCTTTGCTAGCAGAAAGACCTCGCCGGACTTCCGCTCTTCGCGCCGATGAAGGGACTTTGCCGCGTGCGGCTGAGCGTCGGCTACGACAAGGCCGGGCGGCGCACCGCAACGACCCCTGCCAGACCGAGCGCCAGAAGAAAAATACTGCTGCCGTTCTCCGGCACAGCCGAAGGTCTTACTGCGGTCAACGACACCAGATCGAGTCCTATAAAGGCACCGCCAGCGGTGTTGGTTCCAATGATGCTGAGATTGGTGCTGGTGCTGGTGGCGGTGAAATCGAAACCGAACTCGCCCCATTGCGTGCCCGAGGTCGCGCTCGGGTCGAAGGTGAAAACTGACGATATGCTGCCCGCGCTCGCCTGAACGGAAACCGGCCCATGAGTGAATGGAGAAGTGGCGTCCTGCTGGGTGCCGAGATTCATGGTGAAGTGATAGACCTGGCCAACAACAGTGGCTACAGCCTGCATCACTCCTCCGTAGGGCGGGTTAAAGAGGCCGTCGCCTTGCAGATCGAGAAAGAAGCGTCCATCGAACGGGGTAATGGGCGAGACTGCCGGCGCGGAGTTCGGAAAAACACCCCAGGCTAGCTGATCGTTTATAACCGTCCATCCGGTGATGGCAGTCGAGCCGTTCGGAAGAATTTGATAGCCGTCGCCGCGATCGACAAAGGCGCCGAACTCAAAGCTGGGGTTCGTGACCAGGTTTTGCGCGTGCGCCGCGGAGATGAACAGGCTGATTGCTAACGCCAACCCGGCAGCCGGGAGCTGAATGTTTTGTTTATAGTTCATATGGAGGTAATAGTTGTGACTCTGAGGCGGTCACGCCTACCCAGTCAACGAAGTTTAATCCGGAACTCGCCTCGGCTTGGCGCGGATTCGACATTCACCCCCCGGCGTCCGACGGTTGACGCTCATGCGCATCCTTTCCGGCATCCAACCAAGCGGCGTTCTCCATATCGGGAACTACTTCGGCATGATGCGGCCGGCGATCGCGCTGCAGGCAGAGGGCGAGGCCTTTTACTTCATCGCGGATTATCACGCGCTGACCAGCCTGCATGATCCGGAAGCGATGCGGGAAAACAGCCGCCGTGTCGCAATCGATTTTCTCGCCTGCGGGCTGGATCCGGAACGCGCCGCGCTCTTCCGGCAATCGGATGTGCCGCAGGTCACGGAGCTGGCGTGGATCCTTTCCACCGTCACTCCGATGGGGCTGCTTGAGCGCTGTCATTCTTACAAAGACAAGACGGCGCGCGGGGCGTCGGCGTCGGCCGGCTTGTTCACGTATCCGGTGCTCATGGCGGCGGATATTTTGATCTACGACAGCGACGTCGTGCCGGTGGGAAAAGATCAAAAGCAGCACATCGAAGTGACGCGCGACATCGCGATCAAGATCAACGAGACCTTCGGCCACGTGTTCAAAT
Source organism: Verrucomicrobiota bacterium (assembly GCA_030948555.1). GTDB lineage: Bacteria > Verrucomicrobiota > Verrucomicrobiia > Chthoniobacterales > UBA10450 > JACCTI01. The sequence goes on from JALZAD010000267.1 coordinate 2,626, forward strand.
TACCGGAGCCGCGCATCCAAACCGCGACCGAGACGGTGCCGGGACTCGACGGGCAGAAGATGAGCAAGAGCTACGGCAATACGATCGACATCTTCGGCGAGGAGAAGGAGACGCGGAAACGGATCATGAGCATCGTGACCGACTCGACGCTAGTCGAGGCGCCGAAAGATCCGGCGAGTTCGAGCATTGTGCAGCTTTACTCGCTCTTTGCGACGCCGGACGAGCTCGCCGAAATGCGCGCTGCGTTCCAAGGCGGCGGCACCGGCTACGGCGACTTCAAGAAGCAGCTTTTCGCGAAGGTCTGGGAATACTTCGCGCCGATGCGCGAGCGGCGCGCGGAAATTGTGGCCCAACCGGATTACATCGATGAAGTGCTCTCGCGCGGGGCCGAGCGCGCGAACCAGGTCGCCGATCACGTGATGTGTCGCGTCCGGCAGGCTATTGGTCTTTAGCGCATTCCCTCGCGCGCGGCTACCGAGCGCGAACCGCCCGACCAGATCTCGAGGAGAAAATCTGCCTCGTCCTGTCGCACGATCGGACGCGCGGACATCAGCTCGCCAATGGTGCGATGCACATCGTCGCCGTTGATCACGCAGCCGACGATGTCGTAGCGCCAATGACACGCGACCAGAGTGCCTGACGGCGAGAGCGTCTCACAGAGGCGAGGCACCAGCTCGCGCAACTCCGCCGGCGGGAAGTTGTAGCCCAGTTCGCTGAAAACAATCAGCTCGAACTCCTCGTTAGGCCATTCCTCCGGATGAACCTGATGCTCGACCTGCACGTGCGGGAATTCCTCGACTCGCTTCCGCGCTTCGTCGGTGCGCGAGCATTGCCGTCCGTGGCAAAGACGCGATCGCAACGGGTCGCAAGCGCAGCCGTCAATTCACCGAGGGAACAGCCGGGTTCCCAGCAGCTCGCAAAACGCTGCTGCGGCAAGGACGCGATCAGGATCTCGCGCTTCCGCTTTTCATACCAGCGGGTGCGAAAACCCCTGGGATCCTCCGACTTGCTGTAGAACTCCTCGCAGATCGAGCCGCGTCTCTCCACCCACTCAGTTCGCGCCGTTCAGGTGCGGAGGTCGTGCGCTCGCGCCGTTCCGCAGCTCGGCGAAAACCAGCCGGCCTGATCCAGTCTGCAACGCGCTCGAGACGACCACGGTGCTCGTCCTGCCGATGTAGGAGCGCCCGTGGTTGACGACGATCATCGTCCCGTCAGGCAAATAGCCCACCGCCTGGTGGCTTTCGCGGCCCTCTTTCACGAGGTGCAACTCGATCTCGTCGCCCGCCGCGACCACCGGACGCAAGGCATGCGAAAGGTCCGCGAGATTCAGCGCCGGCACCTGCTGAAGGCGCGCGACCTGGCAGAGCGCGTTGTCGTTCGTGAGCAGGCGCGCCTGGAGCCGTTGGGCCAGCCTAACGAGTCGTGAGTCGATCGGCAGGTCGGTGTCGCCGCTCGTTTCGTGAATGGTCAGCTCGATCTGCGGCGCGCGTTGCAGCTCGTTCAGAATGCGCAGCCCGCGCCGGCCGCGTTCCCGTTTCAAAGGATCATGCGCGTCCGCGAGGAGTTGCAGTTCGCCCAGGATAAAACGCGGGACGATTAGTGTGCGGCTGAGGAATCCGGTCGCGCAGACATCAGCAATCCGGCCATCGATGATGACGTTGGTGTCGACCACGATCGGCTCGTGCTGCGTCGTTTCCCGCGTGAACCGCACATAAGGAATGATGAGCGAGAACTCGTCGCGATTACTCCGCATCGCGAGCATCATGCCGAGATAACCAAAGGTGCAGTAGACGACGACGCGCGCGATCCATTGCACGCCGAGCGGCTGGTAATGCAGGACGTCGGACGCGACGAGCAGACTGGCGAACAACCAGCCGAGCAGCAGCCCAAAAGTCGCGGACGAAAAGGCACGCAGCGAAAAGCCTTTCAGCAGGCGATCGACCAGGACCATCGCGAGCCCGAAAACGAGCCCGATGGCAACGCCGATCAAGGTCGAACCTTGCGCCGCAAGCCCGACGATCGCGCCAACCACGGCGCAGAACGTCACAAACAGAACGCGCAGCAGGTTTACGGTCACGAGTGGCGTCACGAGGTCGTTCTACTGCACGAGTTGTGCCGTTTCCGCGCAGACCTCTGCGACCTCCCGCGACGGTCTATGTCACACCGCCGCGACCGCTCTCGCCTAGCGGCCGCGGGGTCGCGGCGCGTTCTGCGGCGGCGGCGGCGGCGCGGCTCGCTCGGCTTTCGCCGCGCTGTCGCGGTAGAACAAAATGCCGTGCGCTCGGAGATTGCTGATCAAGGCCTGCAAATCACGCGCGACCTGCTGGTTGTTCAGCAGATTGGCAAGCAACCCATTGCCGGTGCGCGCTTCCCGAAACACTTCGCCGGCGCCCTGGATCGTCTTCCGGGCATCGGCAATTGCCAGCTGCACGTCCTCCGCTGCCTTCTTCGCGGCGTCCATCGTGCCGCCCGCTTTCTCGATCACGCCGTCGATCTTCTTCGATGATTCCGCAAGGTTCGTGCTGGTCTGGTTCAGGCGATCGAACGTTGCTTTCAGGTTGTCCATGTTCGCCGGCGAAAGCGCCTGCTCGTTCAGGCGCGTGAAGGTGCCGTTGATGTTCTGCACCGTGCCGCGCAGGTCCTTGACCAACTCTCCACCTTCGCGCGTGAGATCGTCCATGCCCGTTTCACGCGTGCCGGAGACGATGGCGCCGGCGTGCAGAAATTCCTTCGCTTCACCCTGCGGTCGCCAGATTGCGACGTAACGATCTCCGAGCAATCCCGAGCTGCCGACAAGGAATTTGCTGCCCACCGGGATTTTCACGAAATCATAGATGCGCAGCAGCACGAGCACACCTTCGCCGCTCGGATTGAGTCGCGGTCCACCGGCGACGCGCCCGACTTTGGCGCCGGCCATTAAGACATCCGAGCTCTTCAGGAGCCCGCTCGCATCGGGGAAGTTAACCGTGAGGTCGTAGTACTTCTTCACCCCCTCGCCGACGCGTCCGAACTGCACGACGAGCGCGGCAAGCGCGAAGAGTCCGAGCAAAACAAACAGCCCGACCTTGAACTCCAATCCACGTTCGTTCATGCGCGCGTCAGGTTATCACGGCTTCGTCGCGCGTCATTTACGGCAGGCCTTCCGAGCGGCCTAACAAGAAGTCCTGGATCAGCCGATCATCCTGCCGCTCAAGCTCCGCCGGCGTGCCGTAAAAGTAGATCTCCCCCTGGTGCAGGTAGGCGATGTGGTCGGCGATGTGAAACGCGCTCTTCATGTCATGCGTCACGACCACGCTCGTCACGTGATAGCGCTCCTGCAGGCGTCGGATCAGCTGATTGATGCTGTCGGAAACGACGGGATCGAGGCCGGCGGTCGGCTCGTCGTACAAGACACACGACGGCTGGCGAATGATCGACCGCGCGAGTCCAACGCGCTTCTTCATGCCGCCGCTCAAGTTCACCGGCATCTTGTTCTCCTGACCTTCGAGTTCGATCACCTCGAGGATTTCGCGGACCTTCGCGCGGATCACGTCCGGATTCCGCTCGCCCGCTTCGCGCAGGGGAAACGCGATGTTCTCCTCCACCGTCATCGAGTCGAAGAGCGCGCCGCTTTGGAACAGGATGCCCACCTTCCGCCGGATCGTGGCCAGCTTCCGCTCGCTCAGACCGATGATGTTCTGGCCATCAATCCAGATCTCGCCCGCGTCCGGCTGCATCAGGCCAACCAGATGTTTGAGGAGCACGCTTTTGCCCCCGCCGCTGCGGCCGATGATGACCAGCGTTTCGCCTTTCGCGACGTCGAGATCGAGGCCACGAAGAATCTCCTGCGCGCCGATGCTTTTGCGCAAACCGCGCACCGCGATCATGTGCTCCGCGCCCGTCACGTCGCTCCGCGGGCTGGTCGATGTCTCCGTCGTCGTCACTGATAGCCCGCAGGGAAGATGATGTTCAGGCCCATCGTGGCGAAGAAGTTGAAGATCAAAATCGCGAGCGATGCATCGACCACCGCTTCGGTGGTTGCCTTGCCAACACCGACTGCGCCCTCGCGGGTGGTCAGCCCTTTGTGGCAGCTGATGAAGACGATGAGCAGCGCAAACATGAACGCCTTCGAAAGCGACATCACGATGTCTCGCGGCTGTGTCCAGCGAACCATGTTCGCCATGTAGTAGGGGCCGTTCACCTCGAGCAAACCGATCGCGACGAAGTAACCCGCCGCGATGCCGACAAAGACGCACTCTGCCACGAGCAGAGGCATGGAGATGATCATCGCGAGCACGCGCGGCGTGACGAGGTAGTCGACCGGATGCACCGCTAACGCGCGCAAGGCATCGATCTGTTCCGTGACTTTCATGGTTCCGATCTCAGCCGAAATCGAAGCGCCGACGCGCCCGGTCACCATCAGCGCCGTGAGCACCGGGCCGAGCTCGCGACAGATCGAAACCGACACCACCGCGCCGACCGCGGAGCCCATGCCAAGCTTGTTAAACTGGAAGAACGTCTGCGCCGCGAAGACCGCGCCAGTAAACGCGCCCGTGATCAGCACGACGGATTGCGAGCGCAGCCCCATCTCCACGATCTGCTGCAGGAAAAGGCGCCAGCGAATCTTGTGCATCACGATCGATGTCACCGTCTCGCCCGCGAGCACAACGACTTCGCCGACATAGGTCAGGAAGCGGATAACCGCTGAGCCGAGCGCGGTGATCAATCGAGTCATCGTGACGTTTGCGGCGTGCGCCGACGCGGCCGCGGCTTAGGCGCTCAACGGCTGCGTCTTGGTCTTCGCGCGAAGCTCGGGCGGAATCGTCCCGACGAAACGCGGCTCGAATCCGAGCTTGCGAAAGAGCGAGCGGATCTCGCGAAATGTGACCGTCGGCTCCTCCATCTCGAGGTAAACAAGATCGTGGTTGCTGTCGATTTTGTAGCGGACACCAGGAAGCGCCTCCAGCTCGTGATCCAGCTCGAGGATCTTGTTCAAATCGCGCACACCGGCCGCGTAAACTTCCAGTTCCAGCATCGCGGCGAACTTAAAGCGCGCCGTGCGCGATGCAACGCAAGCACCAGAGGATGCGCAGATCGCACTCAACGCACCGCTCGTCATCCCGAGGCTGGCGAAGCGCGCCGAGGGACCTCGCACAGGGCGTTTCGGATCCGCAAAAGGCGTTAAGTGCCAAGCACCCTGTAAGGGATCCATCGCCGTCTTCGCGGCTCGGGATGACACGTCACCTCCCGCGCGGTCACGCGTGGCAATTGCGCAGCCGCATCGCATGCGATAGAAGAGCGCTGTTCCATGAGCCGAACCTCTCGACTTCTCCTTTCCTTACACTCGTTAGGCGCGGCCCTGCTCCTGGCCGGTTGTGCAACCGCGCCGCAGGGAATCCAGCAAGCGCGTATCGACACCGCCGCACGGATCGCTTCCGAGCCGACAGGCGATTACTGGATCGGCCGTCGCTATTTCAAGCCGGTCTATAAATTCTGGGGTTACGTGCGTCGACCGGGGCAGCCGTGGAGCAGCTCGCAGATGGTGATGTTGAACGAGAAGCAAAAGCTCGCGCCCGACCGCGCGCAGAACGCTCTCGGGAGCGACAACAACTACGAATACAAACTCTACGGGAACTTCAGCGGCGACAAAGTTTACGAGCCCGCGAGCAACGGCATCTACCCGGAGTTCGTGCTCAAAAACTACGAGCTGATCTCGACCAATCCGCCGCCGATTTTCAAGAGCCAATACAACGGACGCGCGGCTGCGGCGACGAGCTTCAACACGATTGAGCGACCCGAGTAGCGCAGAAACTCCAGCTCCCGCGGCGCGACAAAGCGAAGCGGAGGCGGCGCCGCGCGACGTGCTCGCGGATGAGTTCCTGCGGTATCTCGATGTCGAACGAAACGCTTCGCCGCGCACCCTGAAGGCATACGCGCAGGCACTCGCGGCCTTTCGCGGCGCGAGCGAAGCGCGCGAGTGGAAGGAATGCAGCGCGGATGATTTCCGCGATTACCTCTTCGGCCTGATGAAGCGGAAGCAGGCCCGTTCTTACATTCGCCTGCAGTTCTCCGCGTTTCGCACCTTCTATCGCTTCCTGGTCGAACGAAAAGGTCTCGCGCGCGATCCCGTTCGGGAGCTCGAACTGCCGAAGACGGAAAAGCGCCTGCCGCTCGTGCTCACTCCGAAGCAGATCGATGAGCTGCTGACCGCCCCGCTCCGGGTGCCGAAAGAGCACGCCGCGCCGAAGTGGATGCCGCTGCGTGACGCGGCGATCATGGAGATCTTCTACAGCAGCGGATTGCGTCTCGCTGAGCTTGCGTCGCTCAATATCGCCGACGTCGACGTCTATACCGAGTCCGTGCGTGTCCTCGGGAAAGGACGGAAGGAGCGCGTCTGCCCGGTCGGCGCGCCCGCGCTCGAAGCGGTTTCGCGTTATCGCGCCGCGGCGAACGTGCAAAGCGGGCCGCTCTTCATCAGCAAAACGCGCGGCCGCATCTCGCCGCGATCCATCTGGCTGATCCTGAAACGATACCTGCGCCACACTTCGATCCCGATCTCGCTCAGTCCGCACAAGCTGCGGCACAGTTTTGCCACGCACATGCTCGACGGAGGCGCGGACCTGCGGAGCGTCCAGGCGCTGTTAGGTCACGCGAGTCTTTCAACCACGCAGATCTACACGCACGTCACAGTCGAGCGCCTAAAGCGCGCCTACAACGACGCGCATCCGCGCGCCTAACGATTACAAAAAGCAGGGCGGAGGAATCATCCCCCGCCCTGCTTTGTTGATTCTTGCCCGAAGCTTAGCTCGCGCTCGCGGTCTCGGTGCCCTGCGGCTCAGCGACCTTGAAGGTCAGCTTACCCTCGGCGGCGCCAACGTGGACGGCGTCGCCGGCCTTGATGTTGCCGCGGAGCAGTTCCTCGGCGAACGGATCTTCGAGGTACCGCTCGACGGCCCGGCGCATCGGACGCGCGCCATACTGCGGGTCGTAGCCCTTCTCGATCAGGAATTCCTTCGCGCTTTGCTCGAGCTCGATGTGCACTTCCTTCGCCTTGATGCGCTGGAAGACTTTAGCGACTTCAAGATCCACGATTTGCAGCAGGTCGGGTTTGCCGAGCTGATGGAAGACGATGATGTCATCGAGACGGTTGATGAACTCCGGCTTGAACGCCTTGCGCGCTTCTTCAAGCAGACGATCGCGCATGCTGTCATACTCATGCTCACCTGCCGGCTTCGTTGCGCCAAAGCCCATCGTGGTCTGCTTGCGCAGGATCTCGGCGCCAACGTTCGACGTCATGATGATGATCGTGTTCCGGAAATCGATTTTCCGGCCTAACGAGTCGGTCACCTTGCCCTCTTCGAGAATCTGCAGGAGCAGATGCATTACGTCCGGGTGCGCTTTTTCGATCTCGTCGAAGAGGACGACCGAATATGGCCGACGCCGCACCGCTTCGGAAAGCTGACCGCCTTCTTCGTAACCGACGTAACCCGGAGGCGAGCCGATCAACCGCGAGGCGGTGAACTTCTCCATGTACTCGGACATGTCGATTTGGATGAGCGCGTCGCGATCGCCGAACATGAATTCAGCGAGCGTCTGCGCGAGGAACGTCTTACCGACACCGGTCGGGCCGAGGAAGATGAATGAGCCAATCGGGCGCCGCGGATCCTTGAGGTCCGCACGCGAACGACGCAGCGCCTTCGAAATTGCGATGACCGCTTCGTCCTGACCGATCACCTTGCCGCGCAGTTCGCCTTCCATCGCGAGAAGCTTCGCGGTTTCCTTCTGCTCCATTTTCTGCAGAGGAACGCCGGTGACCTTCGAGATGATGTTCATCATGTCGTCGGCCGTGACGAGGACTTCCTTCTCCTCGCGCTCTTCACGCCACTTCGTGAGAATCTGCTCGAGGCGATCCTTCGTCTGCTTCTCCTTATCGCGGAGCGCGGCAGCTTTTTCAAAATCCTGCGCCTTGATCGCCGCTTCCTTCTCGATGCGGATCTCTTCGATCTCCCGCTCAATGTCTTTCACATCCGGCGGACGCGTCATTGCGTTGATGCGTGCGCGCGCACCGGCTTCATCCATGACGTCGATCGCTTTGTCGGGCAGGAACCGTCCGGTGATGTAGCGTTCGCTCAGCTTCACCGCGAGTTCGAGCGATTC
>JALZAD010000282.1 GCA_030948555.1 Verrucomicrobiota bacterium
ACATGAAGCCCAAGCGCCTCCTGCGGCGAGAGACGCTTCTCCACGAAGCGGCGCGTGCGAGCGAACTTGCTCATTCGCGAATCCAGCCGCTCGCGCTCTGCTGGAATTTTTCGCTCGAGAGCAGATCGAAGAGGTTCGTCTCAGGATGCCAGGTGTAGCGATCGATCGTGACGTGCGGCTTTGCGATCCTGATGACGTTGAGCGAATTCGGCTGTCCGCGGCCGCGCGTCGATGTGCTCGTGCCGGCGGAGACGATCAACGCTGAGTAGCCGGGAATGTTGTAACGCTTCGCCGTGTAGCCGGTGGCCGCGATGTGAAAATGTCCGGCCAGCAACATGTCGATCTTGCACTCCGCGATCGTCTTGATCGCGACTCGTGAGCGACCCACCACCTCGCCGTGCGCGCCCGCGGGCAAGTCGAACGGATGATGCGTGACGACGATCTTCATGTGGCCGCTGCTCACGTGTTCGAAGCGGCGGCGCAGACGCTCGAGCTGCCCGCCATTGATGCGGCCATTCTTCCAAGTCAGCGCCCGCGCCGTGTTCACGCCGACGACCGCGATCTCCTCGTCCACGAATGACGGCTGCAGATCTGCGCTGATGAATTGCTTGTAGCCGGTCAGCCCTTTGACGAAGCGATTGAACGGATTGCGCAAGGGCACGTCATGGTTTCCCGGCACGACGATTTGCGGGAACGGGAGGCCGCGCAGGAACTGTCGCGCGGCGAGATATTCCTTCGTCCGCGCGCGCTGCGTCAGATCACCCGAGACTGCGACGAGCGAGGGCGCCACTTGCCTAACGAATGCTTGGAGCGGCTCGAGGATCGCTGGATTCACGCGCCCGAAATGCAGATCGGAAATGTGAACGACCGTGCGCATCTATTCATTCTGCTGCGGAACCATGACCTTTAACGCTCCCGGGCGCGCGCGGTAGTAAAGCGGCGTTTCCATCGGATTCACTTCGCCGTCGGTCGCGACGAGCAAACGCCGTTTACCTGTTTCGATCGTTGCTTCCTGCACGCAAAACGCATCGAAGTCTTGCGCTTGCTCGACGCGTCCGAGCAAGGCGCGGAAGCCGAGCCGGAACAAACCAAACCGGCCGGTGCGATGCGTCAGGTAGAGTCCGAGATTGCCGCGGTTGATGCAGCTCCGCGCGCCGAGATTGAACCCGGCGATCTCGTATTCATTGTTGCCGATAAAGAGAAATCCGGTCCGCCTAACGAGTTGTTTTTCTTCCAACGTGATCCGCAAAGTCATGAACGGAAATCGGTGGAGCGCGTGCAGCGTCGCCCAGAAAAACGCCGCCCATTTGCTCCGCGCGAGTTGTTCCTGCTGCGCTTCGCGATTGGCTACGATCTGCGGGTAGAGGCCGAGACTCGAGTTGTTGATGAAGACGCGGCCGTTCACTTCGGCGACGTCCACCTTCTCGACCCGGCCGCGCGCGATCGTTCCGACTGCGGCGGCCAGATCGAGCGGAATCGCGAGGTCTTTCGCGAAATGGTTCAGCGTGCCGAGCGGCAGAACTCCGAGCGTCTTCTCCGTTCCCGCAAGAACCCCCGCAACGGCGCTGATCGTCCCATCGCCGCCGCCCGCGACGATCACTTCGCCGTCCGACTTCGCTGCCTCACGCGCAACCGCTGACAGATCCCGCGCTTCGTCGGGGTGGCGGATTTCCGCCTCGATTCCTGCAGCCGCGAACTGCTCGCGGACCTTCGCATCGAGCTCTTCCGTTTTCGCCGAAGTGCCCGCGGCGCGGTTCAGGATTACGATCATCCCTCATGAATCGCGCGACAGCGTGCGACTGATGGGGCCGCCGCTTCAATGATACCGCACGCTACACGGACACGCCGCTGCTGGTCATGACGCGCGGGTTTTCGATGAACCAGGTCCACAGCGGACACGCGGTCGCTGTCCGGGCCGGCAAGGTTCGAGGCCCGGCGTTCGCTTCGCGAATCCGGATGAACATGACCACGATCAGTCTCATGCGGGAAGTTCATCTCGCGCTTCGGCTGAGCGTTAATTAAAACAGCGCCGCGCGATGCTAAAAGAGCGTTAACGTCCGCGCGCCCTGTCATCCTGAGGCAGGTGAAGCGCCCCGAAGGACCTCACCTACTCGGCGCCGATCACGCCAACACGTTTGAGTGAACCCTCCACCCTGTGCGAGATCCCTCGCCGTCTTGCTGGCTCGGGATGACAACGCGGATCAAAGCGCCTCCGTCGATAAGCGATAGCCAATCCCGACTTCCGTCTTGATCAACATCGGCGCGTCGCGTTCCGCTTCGAGCTTCTTGCGCAGATGCGTGACGTAGACTCGAAGATATTGCGCCTGGCTTTCTGCTTTCTCGCCCCAGACGGTGCGCAGAAGTTGGCGGTGCGTGACAACTTTGCCGGCGTTCTGCACGAGCACGCGCAGCAACGAATACTCTGTCGGCGTGAGTTTGATCTCCTTGCCCTTCAGCTTCACCTGGCGCGCGGAAAAATCGACGCAGAGCGATCCGGCCGTGAAGACCGGCTCGCCCGCTTCAGTCAGTGAACGACGTTGCGCAACGCGAACGCGCGCGAGCAGCTCCGCCGTATCGAAAGGCTTCGTCACGTAATCGTCCGCGCCGGCGTCGAGCGCGGCGACCTTCTCGTCCGCGTCGTCGCGGACCGACAAAATCAACACCGGCACGTCGGACCACTCCCGGAGACGACGCAGCACTTTCACGCCTTCCATGTCCGGCAAACCAAGGTCGAGCAACACAACGTCGGGCCGGCGGTAGACGAGTTCTTCGAGGCCGGCTTGTCCGGTTTCCGCTTCGAAGACCTGATGATCCGCACCTTCCAGCGCGAGCCGGAGCAACCGCCGGATTTGCTTCTCGTCGTCGATGATCAGCGCGCTGCGACTAAGCTTCATGTCGCTGCCTCGAGTGTCTTTGCGTCGGTCACACGAACCGGAAGACTGATCGTAAAACGCGCGCCGCCGCCGTCGCGGTTTTCAACGTTGATCGTGCCGCCATGCGCTTCGACGAAGCCGCGAGCGATGGACAGTCCGAGCCCGAGGCCACCGGCTTTGCGGCCATCGCCGCGATAGAACTTCTCGAACACCTGCTCGCGCGATTCGCCGCCGACGCCGGGCCCGCGATCGCTCACCGAAATCTCGAGCTGCTTGTCTCGGTAGTCGGCATCGATCTCGATCGGCAACTGCGCCGGCGTGTAGCTTCCGGCGTTCGCGAGCAACTTCGCCACGGCCTGTTCGATCAAGGTGTGATCGAGGAGCGCGAGCGGGATCGTCTCCGGCACGTCGAAGCGCACGTCGCGGCCGTTGATTGATTCGCGCTCGATCTCGACCGCCGACTGCAACAACTCGCGCACGTCGCACCATTCGAGCTGCGGCCTAACGACTCCGCTCTCAAGCCGATTCATATCGAGGAGATTGTTCACCACGCGATTTAGGCGACGCGAGCC
>JALZAD010000305.1 GCA_030948555.1 Verrucomicrobiota bacterium
CTCGCTTCGTGGATCGCGGTGCGGCGGTCGTAGCCTTCATCGAGTCGATGGAGGGCGAAGTCGACAATCATGATGCCGTTCTTTTTCACGATGCCCATGAGCAGGAACAAGCCGATCACGGAGTAGAGCGAGAGCGTGGAATGGAAGAGCCAGAGCGTGAGCAAGCCGCCGACGACCGCGGGCACGAGGGTCGAGAGAACAGTGATCGGATGGACGTAGCTCTCGTAGAGGATTCCGAGGATCACATACATGACGAAGACAGCTGCGATGATGAGGAACGGCAGTGCGCGGAAGAGCTGTTGCAGGACGAGGCCTTCGCCTTGCAGTTCGCCTTTCACGGTCGGCGGCAGGACTTCGGCCGCCGTCTTCTGCATGTAGGCAGTAACGTCGCCGAGCGCGACGTCCGGCTTGGTGTCGAAGCCGAAGGTGACGCTGGTGAATTGGTTGGTGTGGTTAACCGATTGCAGTCCGAGCTTGGTCTCCGTTCTGGTGACGGCGCGGACGGGCACGAGGTTGCCGCCGCCATCGGGTTTCACGTAGATCTGGCGCAAGTCTTCGGGCGTGGCGCGATCACGATCTTCGACCTCGAGTATCACCTGATATTGGTCGTCGGCCTGCTTGATCAAGTAGACGTAGTTCTGCGAATAGGCGGATCGGAGAAGGCTCTGCAGTTTCGTGGTCGAGATGCCGTAAAGACTGGCGCGATCGCGCTCGATATTGATGTCGAGGTTCGGCGTGTTCCGGAACAAGTCGGAGCGCGGCGGGGCCACGAATCCCGGATAGTCCTTCAGCTTTTCGGTGAGCTTGTCCGCGGCCGCGTAGACTTCGTCGGGGTTGATCCCGCTGAGGACGTAGCTGTAGCGACCGAACGAACTGCCGCTCGCGCCGAGGTTAATCTGCAGCACCGGCTGCGGGTTTAGCGTCGGGAAGACGCCGGCAATTCCGCTGACGGACTTCCGAACTTCCGCAGCGACTTGCTCGATGCCCTCGCGATCATTGACGTCTTTCAGAAACAGCACGGTAAAGACGCCAGCCGTCGTGCCGGCGCGTCCCGCGATGGTGAAGTATTTATCGACCGCAGGATTCGACTGCAGCACCGGGTCGAGCTTGTCCTGCATCAGCTTCTGCTGCTGCGGCGAGGAGCCTTCCGGCAAAATGAAGAGGCCGCGAATGACGCCACTGTCGCCGGTCGGAAGGAGCGTGAAGGGCAGCGCTTTGAAGAAGTAGACAACGCCGAGGACACACGCAATCAGCACGGGAACGGCGAGCCAACCGTGATCAAGAAAGGTGTCGAGTGTCCGGCTATAGGCCCCGACGATACGGTCGAAAAATTTCCCGACCACGCGCTCAGTCCAGGTGCGCGCGTGACCCGGTCCGCGTTCCGCGAGAATGCGCGAACACATCAGCGGCGTCAGAGTTAACGAGACGATGCCGGAAGCGAAAATCGCAACGATGATCGTGATCGCGAATTCGCGGAAGATGCGTCCCAACAAGCCGGGCATGAAAACGAGCGGGATGAAAACCGCCGCGAGCGAGAGCGTCATCGACAGAATCGTGAAGGAGATTTCGCCCGCGCTGTTGAGCGTCGCCTTGTAAATCGACTCGCCCGCTTCCGCACGCCGAACGACGTTCTCGAGGAAGACGATCGCGTCATCGACGAGGAAGCCTACCGCGAGCGTGAGCGCCATGAGCGTGAGGTTATTGATCGAGAAATCGAGCATCCACATCGCGAGGAACGTGATGAGAAGCGAAAGCGGAAGCGCGACGACGGGGATGAGCGTGTCGGTCGCGCGGCCGAGGAAAATGAAGATGACCAGGATGACGAGCACGAATGCCATCAGGAGCGTGACCTCCACGTCGGCGACGGAATGCGAGATCGTCTGCGAACGATCGAAGGTCGGGATGAGCTTGATGGAGCCGGGCAACTCGCGCTGCATCTCAGGGACGAGCTTGCGGACTTCGCGCGCGAGCGCGACGGCATTGGCGCCGGCCTGGCGCGAGACGGCGAGCACGATGGTGGATGCGGGAGGGTTGTAGCCGCGGGCGAAGAAATGCCGCGAGAGGCGTTCGTCCTGGACGCTGTTCACCACCGTCGCGATGTCGCGCAGATAAACCGGCGAGTTGTCCTTGCCGTGCGCGATGACGAGATTTCTGTAGCCCTCGGCATCTTCGATCTGCCCTTTCGGCCGCAAGACGAACGAACGATTCGCGCCGTCGAATTGACCTGCGCCGGAGTACGAAGTGCCCGCTTTGATCGCCGCGGAGAGCTCGTCAAAGGTAAGGTTCCGCGCGGCCAGCGCAGCCGGATCGACCTTCACGCGGATCGCGCCTTTCACGCCGAAGACCTGCACCTCGGACACGCCGGGCAGGATGTTGATCCGCTGCTGCACCTGGGTGGTGGCGTACTTATAGAGATCGCCGTCCGCGAGCGTGTCACTCGTTAGGGCGATATACATCACCGGCTGATCGTTCGGGTTCGTTTTCGTGAACGTCGGCGGGCTCGGCAGATCGGTCGGGAGCTGGCCGGTGGCGCGTTGAATCGCGGACTGCACGTCCGTCGCAGCTGAGTCGATCCCTTTCGACAACGCGAACTGCAGCGTGATTGAGGTGCTGCCTTGCGTGCTCGAGCTGGTGCTTAACTCGAGCCCGGGGATCTGCGTGAATTGTTTCTCGAGCGGCGTCGCAACTGTGTTTGCCATCGTCTCCGGGTTCGCGCCGGGGTAGTTGACGTTGACCCGGATGACCGGGTAATCGACCGACGGAAGGTCGTTCACCGAAAGCAGATTGTAGGTCAGGATGCCGAAGACGATGATCGAGATCGTCAGCAGCATCGTCATGACCGGCCGCTTGATAAACGGCAGCGATAACCCCGACGAAAACTGCACCAGCTTCGCCGCCGGTGTGTTCTTCGATTTCTCTGCCGCGCGATTCGCGGGCATGCCTTCGTGCGCGCCGGGGCGCTCTTGGTCGTGCTGCGCCATGATTACTTCGCGGCGTTCTCGCGGTTGACTGTCGGCCCGCCATCGACCGGCTTCGCGACGACTTTCGCGCCGGGCGCGAGCTGCAGTTGTCCGCTAACCACGACGCTTTCGCCCGCTTGCACGCCTTCGCGCACGACGATGAGATCGCCCTGCCGCTGGCCCGATTTCACCTGGCGCAGGTCGAGCGTCGAGTCGGGTTTCACCACGAAAATGTAGGGTCCGTTCTGCCCGGTTTGCACCGCGCCGCTCGGCACGAGTTTGGCACCCTTCAGCGTCTCGAGAATCAATCGCACCCGGACGAATTGCGACGGCCACAGGGCGCGATCGGGATTCGGCGTAATGGCCCGCGCGCGGACCGTGCCGGAGCCCGGCTGGACCGCATTGTCGATGAATGAAAGCTGACCGGAACGCGGCGGGAAGCTGTCGTCCTCCGCGTCGGTCAACACCTCGAGCTTCGGTCCGTTGAGATGCTGCCTAACGAGTTGTACGTCCGGCTCCGCGATCACGAAATCCGTGTAGATCGGGTCGAGGCCCTGGATGGTGACGAGCGATGTCGCGCCGCCCGGACCGACGACATTGCCAACATCGACATTGCGAATGCCGGTGCGGCCATCGATCGGCGATTTGATGAAGCAGTAGTCGTAGTTCACCTGCGCCGATGCGACCGCCGCTTCCGCCCGCTGCGCGTTCGCACGCGCGGTGTCGAGATCCTGATTCGACGTCACGTTTTTCGCCCGCAGATCGTTCTGTCTCTGCAACGTCACCTGCGCGAGCGCGAGGTCAGCTTTAGCGGCATTGAGGGTCGCTTCGTAGGGGCGGGAATCGATCGTGAAAAGGAGATCGCCCTTCTTCACTTCCGCGCCGTCTTCGAAATGGCGCTGCAAAATCTTACCCGCGACCTGCGCCTGCACCTGCACGGTCTCGAACGCCGCACACGTCCCGATTTCGTCCAAATAGAGCGGCACATCTTTCTCAAGCACCTTCGCGGTCTCGACCGTGCGCGGCGCCGGCGACGGCGTTTCCCTTTTCTTTCCCGTCACTCCGCGCAAAGAGAGCGCGAGCACCACGAGCAAGATGATGCCTCCGAAAACGTAGAGCTTCTTCCCACCAATACGACGCTCGAGATGCTCGCCGCGTTCGCGCGTGGCAACGCTCGCTTTATCCATGGTGGTGCTGGTGCTCATGCTGCTTTGCTCAACTTCGATACCGCGCCGCGATCTGCACGGGCGCTATCTGCTTCCGCCTCCGCTTCCCCGCGAATTCGCAGGAGCACACGCATGCAGGTTTCAAGATCACGTCGCGGAATATCCTTGAGCAATTCGTCCCGTAATTGGTGCGCCGCGCTGAAGATTTCGTCGAGCACTGGTTGAGACTGGCGCTGAAGATGGACAATCTTGCACCGGCGATCGTTTGGAGATTCCTCGCGCTTCACCCAGCCATCGGCCTCGAGCCGATTGAGCAACCCGGCGAGGGTTGGCTCTTCGATGCCCATGTTCTCGGCGATTTCCTTTTGCGTCACGCGATCGCCGCCGCGCGAAAGATGCATCAAAGTGCGCCACTTTCCCTGGCTGAGGCCAAGCGGGCGGAGGCGCTGATCGAGCTTGGTGCGCCACGCGCGGGCCGTGCTGAAAAGCACAAGCCCGAACTCGTCGATGGAAGGGGAAGGCATGCGGGCGGGCGAATTCGTTAGCGTGCTAAGGAATCGAAATTCCGCGCGCTGTCAAACCGCACCCGCGTGTCCCTACGGCTCGATCGCGCGCAGCAGGACGACCTCTTTGTTGCGGTAATCTTTCAGCCGAAGAATCGGCGCAACGTGGTCAACGCCGCGGGCGGCATGGAGTTCTTCCTCGCGTTCCGGCTGCACGAGGATGTAACGCGCAGATCGCGGCAGCGCGGATGGCGCGGCGACGTAGATGATCGGGTCGCGGACGTAGAAGAGGAACGGCTGGTAATCAGGATCGACCGCGTAAAGCGGTTCGGCAGCGGGAAGTGCGGCGTTGATCTGCATCGCAATGGTTCGGATTTTCTCGCGCTTCTTCAGGTGCGGTACGACGCCGATTGCGTAGATCGCGACCGCGACGGCAAAGAAGATGGCCACGATCTGCGGCAGGCGTTTTGAGCGGAGGAAACGCGGGAGTTCAAAAGCGTCGCGGGCGAGCAGGAGCGCGGTCAGCCAAATTGTCGGAACGAGCAGCGGCATGGTGTAACGCGGCAAAGTTCCGGGGAGTAAACTCACGACGACGAAAGAGACACCGATGCCGAGGAGCAGCCCTTTTACGATCGCGAGCTCGCGGCGATCCGACAGCTTTCGGGGGCGCGCGAAGGGCAGGAGCAAGGTCCAGGGAAGGAAGTAACCGAGCGCGCGCGGGATGTTAAGCAACCAGCTCGCGAGCTTGAAATCTTCGCCACTCAGCCGCCCGGAGAATTGGCGCGCCCACGTCTGCGTGACGTGCGCGTGCTGCATCAGCCAGAGACATGGAACGGCCCACGCGGCGAAGATCGCGAGCATGACCAGAACGCCAACGAGGTGCGGAATTTTCCAGAGAAGACGCAGCTCGCCCGCGCGGTAAAGAATCGCGAGCACGACGGCGTAGAAGAAGACGAGATGGAGCGGGCCTTTCGCGAGCAATCCGAAGCCGAGGATGATCCAGGGCACCATCCAGGTGAACCACGGCGAGCGGCGTTGCTGCCATCCGCTCATCCAGCAGATGAAAGCGAGGCCGCCTAACGAGACGTAAAGCGCTTCGATTTCGATGAGGCGGCCTTTCTCCAGCATGCCGAAGTTCGCCAACCAGATGAGCGCGGCGGCAAACGAGCCGTTCGGTCCGAGGCTCGATCGCGCGACCGTGACGAAGGCGAGCGCGACGGCGAGCACACAGAGGACGGACGGGAGGCGCGCGGTCCATTCGTTGCGCTCGCCGAAGAGCTTGAACGACGCGGCGACCAGCCAGTTCACGAGCGGTGGTTTGCTGAAATACGGGTCGCTCCCGACTTGTGGGACGATGTAGTTGCCGCTCTCCAACATGGTGACTGCGGGAAGAATGCGGCGGCCTTCCTCGCCTTTGATTTCCAGCGTACCGAGCGCGGGCAGGTAGATCGCGGCCCAGGCGAGCGAGACGAGAATCAGGGCACGCGGCGCGCTCACAACCATCTACGGTTTCAATCGCAACAAGACGGTGGTGATCTCGCGATAGCTCTCCGTTTCCTGCACCACCTCGGGGAGCGACGCAGCCCAGCGAGGATCCTCTTGCATCGACTTCCAACCGTCCGAGCTCGTGATCAGGTAGCGCGCATCCGGCGGTAATTCGGAGAGCGAGTGCAGGTAGCGAATCGGCGCGTGCACGTAGAGCAGGTAAGGCTGGAAGTCGGGGTTCCAGACATAGACCAAGTCGTTAGGCGTAACGTGCTGGTTGATCTGCGCGGCGCGCGCTTTCAGCTTCGGCCTGCGGCGCAACATGGCGTTCGTATGCGGCGGCCAGAGGATAATCGCGCCGAGAATCACGACCGTGATGAACCCGCCGACCGCGACCTTCGGCACATGCGTTCCGAGCTTCGGCAGCCGCCATTGGAAGATACCTTCCTTCCACGCGAGCCCGATTAACCAGCAGACCGGTGCCATCAATGGAATGACGTAACGCGGATAGGTGTAGGGCATCAGGAGCAGAGCGACGAA
>JALZAD010000312.1 GCA_030948555.1 Verrucomicrobiota bacterium
GTGCTCGATAGCGCGGAAGAGCGCACCATCCTGAAAACGACGATCGAAGGAATGCGCGCCCGCGGCATTGAAGTGATCTGCGGACCGGAAGCGGCGCGCTACGCGAGCTACGTCGAGATGGTGGTGCTGAGTCCGGGCATCGACCCGTCAACGCCGCTGGCCCAGAATTTTTCCGAGCGCGGGGTCGAGATGATCGGTGAGCTGGAGCTCGGCTGGCGTGCATCGAATCGGCCGGTCATCGCGATTACCGGAACGAACGGGAAGACGACAACCACCGAGTTGCTCGCGCAGATGCTGAATGCGTGCGGACAGAAGACGATCGCCTGCGGCAACATTGGCAAACCGCTCAGCGAAGTCGCGCGCGAAGGACGCGATCTCAACGTCCTCACGGTTGAGGTCAGCTCGTTTCAACTCGAGACGATCACCAGCTTTCGGCCATCGATCAGCGTCTGGTTGAACTTCGCTCCCGATCATCTCGACCGCTATCACTCGTTAGGCGAATACCGCGCCGCCAAGCTCCGCATCTTTGACTACCAAACGGCCGACGACGTGGCGGTCTTGAACGCCGCCGAAGAGCTGCCGCCGATCAAGGCGCGGAAGCTAACCTTCAGCGCCTACGAAGACCACGCGGATTTCCGCCTCGCGGAGGGCGCGATTGTCTATCGCGGCGAGCCGGTTTTGCGCCTCGCCGAAACGCAGCTGCGCGGTTCGCACAACATCGAGAATCTGATGGCG
This sequence comes from Verrucomicrobiota bacterium, assembly GCA_030948555.1. Taxonomy (GTDB): domain Bacteria; phylum Verrucomicrobiota; class Verrucomicrobiia; order Chthoniobacterales; family UBA10450; genus JACCTI01. Next base: position 736 of record JALZAD010000312.1, read on the forward strand.
ACGCTCGCGGTCGGATTGTCGCGCGGGCTGTCCTTCGAGCAGATGGTGCCGCCGCTCACGGAGTACCGGCCGCGTCCGCATCGGCTCGAGTTTGTCCGCTCGTTAGGCGGCGTCGATTACATCAACGACTCGAAGGCGACGAACCTCCACGCGGTCGAGAAAGCGCTCCTTGCGCAGACGAAACCGGTCGTGCTCGTGGCGGGTGGGAAAGACAAGGGATTCGAGTACGACACGCTGACAGAACTCGTTAGGCAAAAAGTTCGCGCGGTGGTGCTGATCGGCGAGATGGCCGACCGGATCTGCCGCACCTGGAGCGGCGCAGTCTCATGCGAGATCGCGATCTCGATTGCCGACGCCGTGGAACGCGCGCATGCCTGCGCGAAGCCGGGCGAAGCCGTCCTCTTTTCCCCCGGCACATCGTCCTTCGACATGTTCAAAAGCTACGCCGATCGCGGCGATCAATTCCGTGCCCTGGTGCACGCGCTCAAAGAATGAAGATGAAAATTCCGCAACTGTTTGTGCGAAAGAAAACCAAGCTCCGTGCGAGCACCGCGCGCCGCGCGTTCGGGGAGCCGGACGAGATGGATTTCGAAGAGATGTCGGAGCCGAACATGAAGCTCTCGCGCGCGCTGCTCATCGTGCTCGTGCTGCATGTTGTGGCGGTCGCCGGCATCATTGCGTTCAACACGATCAAGAGCCGGCAAGGTGCGTTCCCTCAGACCAGCGCGAAGGCGAGTCCGTCCCCCTCGGCGAGCGCGAAGCCGGACGTGGCTCCGAGTCCTGTGGTCGCCGTGGCGAAGCCTAACGAGCCGACTCCGGCCCGCGCGTTGCCCGTTACGCCGGACGCCGGCGGCGCAACCTACACCGTCGCGAAGGGTGATAACCCGGTGAAGATCGCGAAGAAGCTGAAGGTCTCCGAGAGCGAATTGCTCGCCGCGAATCACATCGATGATCCGCGCAAATTGCAGATCGGGCAGAAGCTGATTGTGCCCGCGAAGAAGACGGTCAAGGCGAGCAAGAAGAACAAGGACTAACGAGTGACGATCAAAGTCCGTCATGGTGAGCGAAGCGCAGCGGAGTCGAACCATCCCATGGCTACCGCGCGCCGGTCCGCGGGGTCCCTCGACTTCACTTCGATTTGCGCAAGTTGCGACAGGGTCCCTCGACTGCGCTTCGCTTCGCTCGGGATGACGAATGACTGAGCATGCACCGTAAGAGCGCTTACTTCCTGTTTCTCGCTGTCCTCGCGATGCTCGTCATCGGGATCGTGATGCTTTTTAGCACGAGCGCGTTCGCGCGCGACAGCCGCGGCGATGTTTACTTTTTCATTAAACGCCAGTCGGTCTGGCTCGGCGTCGGGCTGGTCGTTTGCACGTTCGCGGCGCTGACTGATTACCACTTCTGGGCGCGTACCTGGTGGATCTGGTTCGGTGCCGGAGCGGTCGCGCTCGCACTCTGTTTCGTGCCGCACATTGGGATGAGGATCAATGGCTCGAGGCGTTGGATTGGCTTCGGCGGCTTCACCGCGCAGCCGTCTGAGTTAGGCAAATTCGCGGCCGTTTTCTTTCTCGCCTGGTGGTTCGCGCGCAATGAAAAAGCGAGCGTCCGTTTCCTGCCGGGGTTCATCATTCCGCTCGGCGTGATCAGCATTCTGCTCGCCCTGATCGTGAAGGAAGTCGACCTCGGTACGACCTCGCTCATCGGCGCGACGGCGTTCGTCATGATGTTCGTGGCGGGGACGAACCCGATCATTCTCGGCGTCCTCTCGTTAGGCGGAATCGCGGGTATTCTCGGCGCCGCGATCATGATCCCCGAACGCATGGCGCGCCTGACTGCGTTCATGCATCCCGAGCAGTTCAAGGAAGACGCCGGGTTGCAGCAAATGCAGGCGTTAATCGCGTGGGGCAGCGGCGGGATTGAAGGACTCGGCCTCGGCAATGGCCGGCAGAAAATGCTCTATCTGCCCTACGCGCACACCGACTTCATCTTTCCCATGATCGGGGAAGAGCTCGGGCTGAGGATGAGTCTGCTCGTGGTCTTTCTTTTCGTCGTCATCGTGATCTGCGGAATGATGATCGCGCTGCATGCGAAGGATCGCTTCGGTTTGCTCCTCGGCACCGGCATCGTCTCGCTGATCGCATTGCAAGCGGCGGTGAACATCGGCGTCACCACATCGCTCCTGCCGAACAAAGGCTTGCCCCTGCCCTTCATCAGCTATGGCGGGTCGAACCTGGCCGCGTCGCTGCTCGGGATTGGCATCCTTCTCAACATCTACCGCCAGGCAAACCTCGAGCCGGGTAACACGAAGCGCAGCTCGATGCAGGTGCGCACGCTGCAACGGATATGAGAACGCCCGCGGACAAGAGCACCGTCATCCTGAGCCGCGAAGACGGCGAAGGACCTCGCGCCGGGTTTCGGATTTACCGCAGCGCGGAAAATCACAACCGCCGCTTCGTGGGTGGTTGCTTCCGTTCCACCCGCACACCCCTTCACGTGAATGGGCGAGGTCCTTCGC
>JALZAD010000337.1 GCA_030948555.1 Verrucomicrobiota bacterium
GGACCACGGCGTCGAGCGACGAGTCGCGGATGAGCTGCAAAAGGTGATAGGTGTAGACCGCCTCGAGATCGCCCTCGATCACGTCCGCCGGAAATCCGAGCTGCCGAACCATGACGCCGGCGAGCCAGCGATGCCAGCCGTTCAGGCGCAGCCAACCGCCGGAACCACCCACGCCGTTCGCGACCATGTGCACGTGCATGTCGATGCGCAGCGGTTCGCTCGTGCTCGTGCTCATGATCATAATCGTGCTCGTGATCGAATCTCCTTCCGCTTCCGATTACGAGCACGATCACGAGCACGATCACGGGCAGGAGCACGAGCACGAGCACGAGACGGCCGCGTTGCGTTCTGCAGCGCGCAAGCGCATCATCCTTCCGCGATGGATTTCGACTACGACGTGGTGATTATCGGCGGCGCGTTTTCCGGCGCTGCGACCGCGCTGTTGTTGAAGCGCAAGCATCCTGCGGCGCGGGTTTTGATCGTCGAGAAGGCGGAGCAGTTCGATCGCAAGGTCGGCGAGTCGACCACGGAGGTGAGCAGTTGCTTCATGACCCGGATGCTTGGCCTAACGAGTTATCTCGGACATCACCAGCTTCCGAAACAGGGGCTGCGGATGTGGTTCGCGAATCGTCCCGATCAGCCGTTCGACGAATGCGTAGAGGTCGGCGCGCGCTATCAGGCGCGGCTCCCCACCTTCCAGGTCGATCGCTCCACGCTCGACGCGCACATGCTCGACCTTGCCGTCGCCGCAGGTTGCGAACTCCGGCGGCCGGCCAAGGTCACGCAGATTGAACTTGGCTCGGCCGAAGGCCAGAAGATCGCGATCGGCGAAGAGACGATTCGAGCGCGTTGGATCGTCGATGCGAGTGGCCGTGCGGCCATGCTCGCGCGCAAGCTCGGCCATTTTCAGCGGAACACTGAGCATCCGATCAATGCCGTATGGGCGCGCTTTTCGGGCGTGAAAGATTGGGACAGCTACGAGTGGCGCGAGCGTTTCCCGGAGTACGCGAACGCCTGCCGCACCGCGCGCAATTGGGCGACCAATCACCTGATGGGTCACGGCTGGTGGTGTTGGATCATCCCGCTGAAGGGCGGCGATGTCAGCGCGGGTTTGGTCTACGACTCGCGCATTTTCCAACTCCCGGAAGGTGCCCATCTCGGCCAACGCCTGCGCAACCACTTGTTAGGGCATCCGGTTGGGCGCGAGGTCTTCGGTGCCTCGAGGTTGATCGAAGGCGACGTGCACGCTTTTTCGCAGCTGCCCTACGTCAGCACACAAGTCTGCGGCGAAGGCTGGGCGAGCGTCGGCGATGCAGCGGGCTTCATCGATCCGCTCTACAGCCCGGGCCTCGATTTTTGCTCCTACACCACGTCCTACGTCGCGCACATGCTCGGCGAGAATCTGGCAGGCAAGGACGTCGGCGAGGAGATGCGCTACTACAACGAGCAATACGCGACGACCTATCGCGCCTGGTTCGAAACCCTCTACAAGGACAAATACTTTTACATGGGCGACGCCGAGCTCATGTCCGCCGCCCTGCTCCTCGACGTCGGCGCTTACTTCGTTGGCCTGGTCACGCCAGTGTATCGCGACCCCGAGCGCGAGTTCATTCGCTTGCCGTTTGAAGGAACGCCCGGCCGCGTCGTTGCGAGCCTGATGAGCTTTTACAATCGACGCCTTGTCACGCTCGCGAAACGTCGCCTAACGAGTGGTGTCTTCGGTCAGAACAACTCTGGTTGGCGCGAGCTCTACGACGGCTTCGTCCCCGATGCCCGCGTGCGGAAGCTGATCCAGAAGGGACTCTTCCGCTGGTGGAAAGCCGAGCTCACCAATCTCCGGCTGATGCTACACGCCAGCTCGATGCCCATGACGAGTTCCTCCGCGACTCGAGACAACGCGCCGACGCCCGTCCTTTCGCCGGAACCGAGACCCGCCCACCCGCTGTCATCCTGAGCCGCGCAGACGGCGAAGGATCTCGCCCACGCGGAAGCGATTTTCAACCTGCGGGAAGCGCCGATCGCAGCGCTGCGTGGCGGCCGGTGGCGTACGCGAGATGCTCAGCGCGGGCGCGAGGTCCTTCGCCGGCTGCGCGGCTCAGGATGACAGCATTGGCGTGAACGATGACGTGCGGTTTGCGCGCGGAGTAGCCGCGCTATCGCGTGCCGCGTTTTTAACGGATGTTCTGCGTTGCATGCCGCAAATCCGTGACCAGCTCCGCCGCTTCGCTGTCCACGCGGTCCTCTGGCGCCACTACCTCGACTTCGCGCTCGCGAATGTCCCGTTCTACCTGCGGCCCATCCTGATCTTCTTCTGGACGATCTTCTTTTTCTTCTTCGCCGCGCCGGCACGCAGGTCCGTGGTGCGGAACCTCGGCATCATCCTGCCGGACTCGTCGCGTCTGATGAATCACCTGCGCGCCTTTCGCACCCTGCTGCGTTTCGCCCAGACGATCACCGACGCCGCGAACTTCCGCGTGAACAAAGCAGAGTTCGATTACGAGATTGTCGGGCCGGATTCTCTCGAGCAACTCGGCCGGGCCGATGGCGCGGTTCTCCTCACCGCGCACATGGGGAACTACGATCTCGGCGCGGCCCTTTTTGCGCAGAAGTTTAGCCGGCAGATCAGGATGGTTCGCGCGCCGGAGCCGCACCGCGAGTCGGAGCAGCACCTCGCGGAGTTCGTTAAAGAGACCGGCCAGGGCGCTGTTCGGATTACCTACAGCAGCGATGGTGCGCTGGTCGCGTTCGATCTCCTGAACGCGCTCCGCAATGGCGAGATCGTTTCGATCCAGGGCGACCGCGTCACGCCCGGCGTGGCCAGCGTTGAGGCGCGACTGTTCGGCGCGCGAGTGCTCGTGCCGAGCGGGCCATTTACCCTCGCCCTCGTTTCCGAGAAGCCGATCGTCCCGCTCTTCGTCGTGCGCGCGGGCTACTACTGCTATCGCATCATCGCGCGCGAGCCGATCACGGTGACGCGCGGCGGACGGACGCGGAACGAAGCCATCGCGAGCGCCGCGGCGGAATGGTGCAAGGTGCTCGAATCCGTCGTCGCGCCATATTGGGATCAATGGTTCGCCTTCGTGCCGATCTTCACCGCGGATGAATCCTGAAGTCGCGCGGGCGCAGCGTTTCTACTTCGCCCTGCCGCGGCTCGTCGCCTGGCGGCGCGGCCGGAACGCCCATCGCTCAGAGCGCAACGGCCTGGAGGCGAACGCGGTCGGCGCGGTGGTTCATCTCACGGTTTACGCATTCGCCTTTGAACTCTGCCTAACGAGCCTTTCTGCGTGGAAGCAGTTGCTCTGGGCGGTACCACTCGCGTTCCTGGTCTGGATTGCGTGGCTGAACGTGATGTTTGTGAACTCGCTCGTGATCCGCTGCTTCCGCGCAACTGGTCTGATGCGTGCGCTGCCGCAGGGGCGCGCGCAAAGCATTCTCATTGGCGCGGAGACGACTCTTTGCGCGTTGCGACTGATTCGCGGAAGCGGATGGACCGCGCTGCTTGGCTTCATTTGGATCGCAGCGGTTGCTTTCAATCTGCTTGCCGCCGCTCTCCTCGCGGTGAGCCGCGCTGAGGCCAAATGATCCGTCCGCTCCTCATCGGCGTTGCGTTCGTTGCGCCAGTTCTCTCGATCGCACTCGCGCTCGCGGGCACGAACATTGTCGGATCTCTCGCCCCGCTGTTCGCGTCCCATCTCCTTCTGCTCTATGCGACGCTCGTGCCGAACCACCAATGGTGGGGTCCGATCGTCACCCGTTTTGAAACGAGCGAGCAGGAAGTTTGGCTGACCATCGACGATGGCCCCTGCCCGGCGCACACGCTGAGGATCCTCGACCTCCTCGAGCAATTCGACGCTCGCGCGACGTTCTTCGTTGTCGGCGAACGCGCGGACAAATTTCCGCATCTGATCACCGAAATTCTCACTCGCGGTCACACGCTCGCGAACCATACCTACACGCATCCGCGCGCCACATTCTGGTGCGCCGGTCCGTCGAAAATCGGCGCGGAGACCGATGCTTGCGCCGAGACAATGCGCACGACCCCGGAACGTCCGGCGCGTTACTTCCGCTCGCCAGTTGGAATGACGAACCCGTTCGTGCATCCAGTACTCGCGCGCCGCGGTTTGCAGTTGATCGGCTGGAGTGTGCGCGGCCTCGATACCATTCTGCGCGATCCTGACCGCGTCGTCGCGCGCATCGAGAAACACGTCCGGCCGGGCGCGATCATCCTTCTGCATGAAGGTCAACGCGTTGACACGCATCCGGAGTTCAACCTGCGCTGCCTTGAGCTGACGCTCCAGCGCCTAACGAGTTGTGGTTACCGCTTCGTTATCCCTTCGCCGGAACGACTGCGGACGTAGTGCCTGGGAACGACGTCATCTCGAGCGGAGCGAAGCGGAGTCGAGAGACCCCGTGGCATGCGTGGGACTAGGGCGCGGGGTTCCTCGACTCCGCTTCGC
>JALZAD010000340.1 GCA_030948555.1 Verrucomicrobiota bacterium
CACGTGACCCACGCCGCGCCTCCCATCACGCAAAAACTTCTCGTGAGCGCAGGCGGCTGGCCGGCGATGAAGCTCGCGCAGCAACTGCATGCCGCCGGTCGCGTGATCGATGCGGAGTATGTCCCGCCGCTTCTTTCCGGCACAGTCCGCGAAGGTAATCGAAATCTACGCTCCGGTCTTCGCATCAAGTCGGAATCGGATGTCGAGAGTCTTTGCACCTGCCGCGAGTCGCGCGAGTGGGGCAAGATTTGTCCGCACGCGCTCGCGGTTGGCCTGGAGTATCTCACGCCGTCATCCCGAGCGGAGCCGCAGGCGGAGTCGAGGGACCCCGTGGCTGAATCAATCGGTATGCCTCGGGGTCTCTCGACTCCGCTGCGCTCCGCTCGAGATGACTCGCCCGTCTTTGTTGAGCTCGGGTCGGAAGCGGCAACATCGCTCGCACTGAGTTTTATCCTGCCGCCGAACTTCGACTCATCGTGGTCGAAAGGGCAGATCATGCTCGTCACGGAGATCGAGCTGGACGGAAAGCGCGCCATGCCGAATGCGCTCCAGCCTAACGAGCGCTACGCGTGCGACATCTTCGATCTCGCGGCACTCGATGCGTTTCGCGAATTCTTCGACGACGCCGAACTGCTCGCGCAGATGCGCATCTATCCGCGCCGGCAGTTCCTGCGCGTGCTGCGTGGCTTGCGCGGACATCCGCGCGTGACCTTCGGCAAAGGGGCAACGGCGGAGATCGAGGTCGAGACGTATCGGCCGCACTTGCTTGTTCAGCGCCGTAGCGACGAGTCGCTGCGTTTGGAACGCGCGGACAAAGAACAGCTGCTTATCGCGGAGGGCGAAGCATGGGCGCGCAGTGGAAATGCATTCCGCCGCCTCGCGGAAGGTTTGCCTAACGAGCTATCGGCGATCGCCGAGAGCCCGATCACCTTGGGCGGAGAGCGCGCGCTTCGTTTCGTCGCCTTCGAGGCGGCGCGTTTGCCCGAGTGGTTTCAGGTCGACCTTGATGCACTGCCGCGCGTCGAAACAGCGCAGCCGCGGTTTGCGCTGAAGATCGAAGGCTCGCTGCGAGAAGTGCGCGCCGAACTCCGTGCGCACTACGGCGATGCGTCCTACGCGGCTGGAGCTCCCGAGCCGCTGATCGTGCGCGATCCTTCTGGATCACTTCTCCTCCGCAATCTCGACGCGGAGCGCGCCGCGCTCGCGCGCCTCGGGTTTGCCGCGCGGGGCGACAAGCTCGTCTTGACGGATGAGAACAAGGTCGCGCGTTTCTTCGCCTTCGAATACCCGCGCTTGAAAGCGGAATGGGAAGTGACGCTCTCGCCCCAAGCAACGAAAGCGACGACCGAGATTCAGCCGCTCGCGCCAACAGTTGAGGTCGTCGGGTCGGGCGAAGATTGGTTTGAGCTGCGTTACTCGCTCGCCACTCCGGACGGCGCGGCGTTCTCCTCGGCCGAGCTGCAACGGCTGCTGCGTTCTGGACAATCGAAGACGCGTCTGCGCGACGGCCGCACGGCGGTGTTCGATCCGGAAGCCATCACCGATTTCGAAGGCGTGCTGAGCGACTCCGAGCCGAAGCAAAATCAGCCGGGCGTTTATCGGATCGACCGCGCGCACTCCGACTACATCGTAGCGAGCGCCGGCGAAATCGGTGCAGCGTTAGTCGACCCGCGCAGCGCGTTGATTCGCCTAACGAGTGATTCCGCCGACGCGCTGCCGGCGCTCGACGAACGGTTGCGCGATTACCAGCGCGACGGGGTGGCGTGGTTGTGGCGACTCGCGCAGAAGAAGCTCGGCGGCATTCTCGCCGATGAAATGGGGCTCGGAAAGACTGTGCAGATGCTGGCCTACCTAAGCGCGGCGCAAAGTGACCGACCGGCTTTGATCGTCTGCCCCAGCTCGCTCGTGACGAATTGGCGAAACGAAGCGCAGCGCTTTGCACCGAATCTGCGCGTGCTCGTTCTCGAAGGTCCGGAACGCCACGCGCGCTTCGCCGGGATCAGCAGCGCAAACATTGTTCTCACCAGCTATGCGCTATTGCAGCGCGACGCGGAGAAGTATCGCGACCTGCAGTTCGCGACCGTGGTTCTGGACGAAGCGCAGCACATCAAGAATCCAGACACGCAAAATGCGCAGGCAGCGTTCGCCCTGCGCGCCCGCAATCGGTTCGTGCTCACGGGAACGCCGATCGAGAACTCGGTGCGTGATCTTTGGTCGATCATGAACTTCGTCC
>JALZAD010000346.1 GCA_030948555.1 Verrucomicrobiota bacterium
AGGGAGAGGCGTGCCTGGATCGTCCGTGCGCCTGCCAGAAAAAGGAAGATGCCTAATCCAATGAAAAGCCAACCCCACTTCGAGGAACCAAGCGGCGCCGCTTTCAGCTTGTCGCGTGAATGCCAAACGACAAACGCTACGATGAGCGGGATGAGCTTGGCGTGCTCGTAATTCGTCTCCGGATTCCAGGACTGCCACGCCCAGGCGAGCGTCGATTGCTCGCCCTTCACGAAAAGCGGAAGGAAACCGAAGAAGTAGACGACGATCGCGATGATCGCTGCGCTCAAGATCGCGACGAGAGGTTCGCGCGCGATCCAATCTTTCACCGCAACGAATGCGGAGGGGCGGGGCTGGGCTTCGGCCATTTAGAGGACCGAAATTGTAACGCGAGCGGAAGAGGAAGCAAACCTCCATGAACTGCCTCTACCCGCGCGGCGCGCTTAACGCTATGCTGGCAGCGATGAGCGAACGCGGCGCAACGCTGACCAACGTCCACTCCTTCTGGAACACGGAGGCGTGCGGGACCAGCTTCATCGCGCCGACGGAGAGCGACCGCGAATTCTACGACCGCTTTCGGGAATTTCGCTACCGCACGGAGTGGCACATTCCGGAGTTGGTGCCGTTTGCGGAAGGCCGCGACAAAAGCGTGCTCGAGATTGGTCTCGGCAATGGTGCGGACGGCGCGATGTGGGCTACTAACGGAGCGCATTACACCGGCGTTGATCTCACCGAGACCGCCGTCGAAGCGACGCGGAAGCACTTCGAGGTGCTCGGGCTGAAAGGCAGATTTGAAAAGCAGAACGCGGAGCATCTCAGCTTCGCGGATGAGGCTTTTGACATCGTCTACTCGCATGGCGTGCTGCATCACACGCCTCGCACGCAGCAGGCGCTAGATGAGGTGCATCGTGTGCTTAAGCCCGGCGGCCGCGCGATCGTCATGCTCTACCACAAGCACAGCTTTAACTATTTCATTCGCATCATGGGCTACATGCGTGCGCGACTGCTCGTAAAAATCCTGTCGCGCGCGCCGCGCTGGAAGCGTGATCGCGCCGCGCTTCGTTCACCGTCCGTGGGCGGCATTCGCGGTAATGAGCGACCGGAAGTTTGGGACGTGCATTACGAAAACTTCCTGCGCGAAGGCTGGGGTTACCTGCGCGCCAAGAACTTCGTTCATCACTGCACCGATGGGCCCGAGTGCCCGGTCGCGTTTGCGTTTAGCAAAACGGAAGCGCGCGACCTCTTCTCGAAGTTCCGCGAGGTGCAATTTCGCGTCGCGCATTTCCCACTGCGAAAATATTCGGACCGTATTCCATTCGCGCTCGAGTGCACACTGGCGCGACGCCTTGGCTGGTACCTGTTTATCTTCGCGACGAAGTAGCTCGTCGCGTGAACAGGCTCGGAAGGAAGTAGCGCAGGAAAAGCAGATTGTATTTCAGGTAACGCGGGCCGAGGCGCTTCGGCTCGGATGAGAGCCGATAGAGCCAGGTCAACCCTGCGCGTTGCATCCATACCGGCGCAAACTTCCGCATGCCAGTGATCAAGGTGAACGCATCGCCAACAGCGAGGAACACGCCGCGCTTGTAGCGCCACTGATTGCCGATGATCCAGCGTTCCATGCGCACGCCAGGCAAAGCGACCCAGACGAAATCCGGATCTGCGCGATTGATCTCATCCGCAAACCTCGCCTCATCCTCTTCCGTGAACGCGCGAAACGGCGGGCTGATTGCGCCCACCACCTCGATGTCCGGCTGCAACTCGACGACCTTCCTTCGCAGTGCGTCAATGCACGCTTGCGAGTCGCCGAAGAAGAAATGCCGCCACGGACGCGACGTGCGTTTCAGGGCATGCCGCATGAAGTACGGCCCGTAAACTCGATCACGCAGGCCAGCGCCGAAGAGGTTCAGCGCCCAAACCACCGGCATGCCGTCCGGGAAGACGAGATCGAACTTCGCCATGACAGCCTTGAAGTCAGGATAGTGGCGCGCATCTGCGAGGATATGTGTGTTTGCCGGGCAGACCGCGGCGGGCCGGCCAGAGCGGGCTAGCTGCTCCACTTCGGCAAGCGCGGAGTCGTAGGTCACGCATGCCACCGGCACGCCGAGCACGTCGATTGATTTGACAGCCATTTAGTTTCGGAAGTTCAGTGCAGCTCTTTCACCCTCTCACTCCGCGCCGCCTTATGTCTTTCGAATTTCCCCGATGAACCCAATCAAAAATGTTTCTGTCTGTGGTCTGGGAAAACTCGGCGCGTGCATCGCCGCAACGCTCGCGCAGCGCGGGTTCAATGTCGTCGGCGTGGATATTGATCCCGAAAAGGTGCGTCGGGTAAATGCCTGCGAACCGCCCGTCGATGAGCCGCTGCTCGCGCAGATGATCACCGAAGGTCACTCGCGGTTGCGCGCCACGACTGATCCAGCCGAGACCGTCGGGACCGATGTGACCTTCTTCATTCCACCGTCGCCAAGTCTGCCGGACGGTAGTTTTTCAAACGAATATCTACTTCGCGCCATGCAGCCAATTGCCGCCGCCATGCGCGCCGCGGGAAAGCGCGCTCACCTCTTTGTCTGCAGCTCGACCACGACCCCGAATGCAGGCGATACCGTGCTGATTCCGATGCTTGAGAAGGAGACCGGCTGGTCCGTTGGCGAAGGCTTCGGCTATTGCTACAACCCGGAGTTCATCGCGCTGGGCAATGTCGTGAATGGGCTGCTCGATCCAGATCTTGTCTTGATCGGCGAATCCGACGAAGCGAGCGGCGGTGCGCTCGAGCAGATGTACCGCCGCTACGTCCGGAACGATGCGCGCATCGCACGGATGTCTGTAATCAGCGCCGAGCTCACGAAGATTTCCGTGAACAGTTACATCACGATGAAGATCAGCTTCACGAACCAGCTGCGCATGATCGCGCAGCGTTTTCCGAAAGCAGATATTCACACCGTGCTCGATGCGATCGGCAGCGACAGCCGCATCAATCACAAATACCTGCGCGCCGGCACGAGCTTCGGCGGCCCATGCTTTCCACGAGACAATCGCCTGCTCGCATACGCCGCCAAGCAAGCGGGAGTCCACGCACCGCTCGCCGAAGCCACAGACGTGGTGAACGAAGCGACAAAGGAGGATTTGCTCGCGCAGGTGCAGAGTCGCGCCAAGCCAGGCGACACGGTGGCGGTTCTGGGGCTCGCGTATAAGCCGGACACTTACATCACGGAGGAGTCGGCCGGACTGTTTCTGGCTCAGACCCTCAAGCGGCACGGCTATCGCGTGCTGGTCCACGATTTCGCTGCGAAGCCGGAGAACAGCCCTGCACTCTTTGAGTTCGACGTGCTCGACAACGTCGCCGATCTCGCACAGCGCAATGAAGTCACTCTCGCGGTAATCTGTTGTCCGTGGCCGCAATATCGCGAGGCGAAGTTCGCGTCCGGTACGACCGTGCTGACGCCGTGGCGCTACTAACGCGCTGCGTGCCGCTTGATGCTTGCCTGACGTCCAGTGTTGCCATTGTCTTAAGCCACAGGCGCGGCGGCCATTTTCGACGCGACCGTCTCATGCAACGTTCTAACGGACGGGCGGACGCCTGACCGCGCGAACCGCTGATAACGTTAGAACCGGGGTGCGCGAAGAGCGTCTACGTCCAAC
>JALZAD010000355.1 GCA_030948555.1 Verrucomicrobiota bacterium
GCGAAGCGAATCCGAATCTGCTGCGCGTGCTTGGCGGAATGTCGCCCATCGATGCCGGCTGGGTGACGCGGATGGACGACTACGGCGTGCTCGAGCAACTCGACGCGATCGCGGTGCACGGGTTCCCGCTCGATTGGAACAACTGGATACTCGACGAGTGGCCAACCCGCTTGCGCGAAATCCAAGCGGTCACCGACCTGCCGATCTGGGTTTCGGAGGTTGGCATCTCGACTTTCGGCGCGGAGGAAGTGCAGGAGTTTGGATTGCGCCGCACGGCGGAACTCCTCATCGGCCGCGCACCGCGCATTCATTGGTATTCGCTCTACGATTTGCCCGCGGCATGGCCGGCTACGACGCGCCATCGCGAAGCGGAAGGCTCGTCATATTACCGTCATTTTCACATGGGTCTGCTGCGCGAAGACGGCACGCCCAAACGCGCGCTGAAGCACTTCTCGGAGTTCACACCGGAGATGGGCATCTGTCAGTGGTTTCACTATGAGGATCACCGTCTCGATGAAGCGGTGCGTTGGTTACGTGAGCTGGGTGTGAAGTACATCCGCACCGGTTTGAGTTGGGCGGACAGCTTCCGTCCGAATGCGGAGGCGTGGTTTGATCGGCAGATGGCGGCGCTGGAAGAGTTCGACGTCACGGTGACTTACTGCTTCACGCCGGAGCATCGCGGGATCGCGCCGCATCACACCAGTCCGCCTTTGGTGAACGAAGAGTTCGCGGAGTTCTGCGCGCGAATGACGCGCCGCTACGCGCCTAACAAGTCAAATGCTGTAGAGTCCGCTGTCCTCAGCGGATCTGCGGCGGATGTGCGCTGAGGACAGCGCACGCTACAGCACTGGATGAGCGAGCAGGCCGTCACGAACTTCCTCTTCATCCGACACGGGCGACACGATTACCTTGGCCGCGCAATTGCGGGCCGCAAAGCTGGTGTGCATTTGAACGACGCAGGTCGCCAGGAGGCTGACCATCTCGCGGAGAAGCTTTCCCTGTTGCCGATCGATGCGGTTTACAGCGGTCCGCTGGACCGTGTGCGCGAGACAGCGGAACCGATCGCGCGTCACTTCAATCTGCCCCTCCAGATCGCGGAGGAGTTTACCGAGATCAGCGTCGGTGAATGGGAAGACCGGCCCTTTACCGAGCTTTCGCAGCTGCCGCTTTGGCGAACCATCAACGCCTTCCGAAGCAGCACGCAATTTCCCGGCGGCGAGCTGATGCTCGAGGTGCAGGTGCGTGCCATTCGGAAACTCAACAAACTGCGCGGGCAGCATCGTTTCGTCGTCGTGGTCACACACGGCGACGTCGTTCGGTCAGTCATGGCACATTTCCTCGGCATGCATCTCGATCTCTTTCTGCGCATCGAGATCGACCCGGCGTCGCTCAGCCTGCTCGAATACGGAGAAGACTTCGCGATTGTGCGGATGCTGAACGCGCCTTCGAGCGGCTCACCGCTCGAGCTGCCAACCGCGCGGCATCAATAATTACAGCGCGTCGATGCGCCGCTGATTCTCTTCGAGCGCATCGAGGACCCGCTCCGGCGCCACGTCCTGTTGCAGCTCGTGCAGCTCGGGATTTCGCGACTCGTCGACGTCGAGTTTCTCAGCGATCGCTTTCACCAGCGTGATGAGCTTCGTCACTTCATGCTCAGCGAGCAGGCTTACCTGCAAATCGAGATCGGCACGCTTGTCTGCGAGGGCAGCCATTCGGTTCTGCGAAATGAGCACGAACGTCGAAAGGAAGATTGCTTCGACCGAGGCAAACATCGCGAGCACGACGAAGGTGGGATCGAACTTTGGCAACGGCACGCCCGGCAAGTTGGCGCCGATCCACATTCCGAAGAGGACCAGATGGATGTAAACGAACATCATGCTGCCCGTGAAACGCGTGATCGCATCTGCGGTCCGAAGCTGGCGCGGCTTGCGTTTTTCCTCCGTCTTCTTCCGCTGCACGAGGGTGCGGATGTTTCGCTCCATCACCGCATTCATTCCTTCGCGGAGGCGTTGTTCTTCAGAGCTCATCGCGGGGATACGCAGCGGGTTCCTGTTCAAGACGCACGCGAGCGATAGATTCGACGCATGAAGCTGCTCGTCGCCGTTCTTCTCCCCTTCGCAGTCGCTGCTCGCGCGGAAGATCGTCCGCCGTCATTCAATGCGGCCGCCGCGCAACGCTTCGCGGACCTCGCGCTAGCCTGCGTGCACAAAGAGTATCCGAACAAAATCAGCCACAACTTGAATAGCGACGCGGATGTTGCGCCGCCGCGCGAGCTGACGCCGTCGTTCTACGGCTGCTACGACTGGCACTCCTCCGTGCACGGACATTGGTTGCTTGCGCGCCTGCTGCGGACTTTCCCCGATGCGCCGTTTGCGCAAGCGGCGCGTGATGGCCTAACGACAAGTCTGTCGCCGGAGAACATCGCGCGCGAAGCGGCTTATCTGCGCGGCGAAGGTCGCGCGAGTTTCGAACGGCCGTATGGCTTGGCCTGGTTACTCCAGCTTTGCGCCGAGCTCCGCGAATGGAACGATCCGCAGGCGCATCAACTTGCCGAAAACCTTCGCCCGCTCGAAGAAGCAGCACTTGAACGACTCAGGACCTGGCTGCCCAAGTTATCGCATCCGGTGCGAATTGGTGAGCACGCGCAGACCGCCTTCTCGCTCGGGCTCATGATCGACTACGCGCGATCCGTTCACGATGAAGGATTCGAGAAGCTGCTCGTCGAGCAGGCGCGGAAGTTCTACCTGGCCGACAAGTCGTGCCCGATGAATTACGAGCCGTCGGGTGAAGATTTCGTTTCGCCGTGTCTCGGCGAAGCAGACGTGATGCGGCGCGTCCTTTCGCCTAACG
>JALZAD010000387.1 GCA_030948555.1 Verrucomicrobiota bacterium
TTCACATTCTGATCGTGATTGCCGTGGTGTTGTTCATTCTCCACTTCATCCGCGGTCGCAGCACCTAGGACTCGATCCCCGCCCCGCGACCACGCGTCGCGGCTCATCATCTTCGCTGGAAGCCGGAGCGTGCGCGCTCCGGCGTTCCTGCGCCGTCACCGCGCGCGAGAGTTCCAAAGACGCGTACGGCCCGCGGGCGGAATGGTTACCGCGCCTCGTTCTCCGGTCTTTCACGCGTGAAGCGGACGTTGGGCCGAACCGCATCGCCGGCTTGCCTTGCCTCGAGCTAATCCTCAGCCTCTCGCCATCGACAGACCTACAGCCGATCTCACCTCCAGCCGCTCCCGCGTTTCACCGGTCACCTACGTCGGCCTCTTCATCGCGCTTTTCGGAATGCTGATCGTCCGGGAAGTCGTTAGCTACTTTCATTCAGAGGCGACGTTTGATGCCGTCCTCGTCCGTGAAGCCGCCATGTGGCTGGTCGCGGCCGCCATCCTCGTCATTGTTCGTCTGGGTGAAGGTCTACCTTTCAGCTCCGTCGGGCTCACGGCCGCTCACCTCCTGAAGTCCTTCCTCTGGGCTTTGCTTCTGGCGGTGGCGTGCTTCGTCGTAGCTGGCGTGTTCGTCGCCGTGACCCACTTCAATGGCGGCAAGAACGCCGAGGCCCTGGCCAAGCTACCCGTCTGGCTCATCACTGCGATCGTCATCCGCGCCGGCGTGGCCGAAGAACTCTGCTACCGCGGTTACGCCATCGAACGCCTCCACGCTCTGGGTCTGCCGCGCGGCCTCGCCGCCGCCGTTCCGCTCCTCATCTTCGCCATCGGTCACTGGACGGGCGGCTGGCTGAACATTCTCCTCGCCCTACTTCTCGGCGCGATCCTCGCCGCCTTCTACCTCTGGCGCCGCGACCTCGCAGCGAACATGATCGGCCACACCTTGGTCGACTTTATCCCGAACGTCCTACCTAGAGTTCTGCGTTAAGCCTGCACGTTCCTGGAGCCGGCGCTCTTTGTGGAGCGCGGCGCGCCCAAACAGCTTGACCGCCGCGTGTCGAATCCGCTTCATCATTTGATGCACCTCCCCACACGCACCGCGCTTGCCCTTCTCGGCCTAGTCTCTCTCGGTTTCGCCACCGCACTGCCGGTGCGCGCGGATATTGCTGAGTTAACTCTTATGAGTCAGCCCGGCGACTTCATCGGGCAGGGACAAACCAAGGACATCATCTACACGCCCGCGAACTCGTCCAGCTTCTCCGCGAGCGTAGTCACGTTGGTTAACGGGATGCCCGCCTTCGCCCGCTTCGTCATGGGCACGGTGACTGGCAGCAATGCGACAAATACCTTTGCGCTCCTCGACTTCGCAACGAACCAGCTAGGTATCGCCTTGCAGACGGGAAGCTATGGATCGCCCGGCAACACCGCGCAGCGCGCTTCGTTTGCGCAGCCCGGACACGCCGGCCTCGATGTCTCATTCCAAAACCGCGGATCGAATACCTTGACCGGCAACTTCACAGTTAACTATGCGAAGTTCTTCCAGGACATGAGCAATAACTGGCAAGTCGGTGCCTTCGACGTCACCTTCGAACAACATAGCGAAGGAGCGACCCCGGCTTTGTTTGGCCACTTTACCTTCACTCGCACCGGCTTCGCGATTCCTACCGTGCCGGAGACCGGCTCGGGCGTGCTTCTGCTTCTCTCGTCGCTTGTAGGGCTGATCACCGCACGAACCTACCTGACGAAACGCGAGCGGCGGTCGAGCGCACCTAGATAACGCGGCACGCTCTGTAAGATAGAACGACGCAATTTCGAGATGTATCTCTCGCTGAGAAGAAGCAACCGTTTGACGTTTGCCCTACTGCACGCTTGTTGTCCGCTAGCTAGCGCAGCCGAACCGTAAGCCGCACTTCTTCCCGTCTGATAGGCATCTCGCGACGACGCTCGTCCTCGCTGCGACGTTATTCGAACTGCGTGCATCGCAGGATCTTGGTCCAGGCTCTAGCTGATCGGCTCGCGCTGTGATCGGCACGAAGCGTAAGTAGTTTAAAGAGAAAATATTGACAGCGCCGGAGCGCGCGATCAGCCTCAGTCCTACGTCGAGGCGATCGCCCCGATTCGTTCGTCCTTACAGGGTGCCCTGGGTCTTTGGATGAGCTTCAGCTCAACAGTTAACCTGGAAAGAAATCGCATCATGAAATCAATCACCGCCACCCTTGTGGCGATCACTGTCTGTTCCATTCAATCCTTGTACGGTCAGGCCTCGCCCGCCGCGTCGCCTGCCGCCACTGCTGGAGGGCCAGCAAAACGAGGGGACGTATACAGCATCACTTTCATCCACGGCGCGGCCGGCAAAGCCACCGCCCTCGGTGAGTGGGCGAAGAAATCGCTCAGCAGCGCGCCGGCGGGCGAGCATCAAATGCTCTTGCGCCACGAAGCCGGTTCCCCGTGGGATTACGTTGCCGTCGCGCACATTGGTGCGAAAGCCACTGTAGAACCTACCGGTAACCCCGCAGGCCAGGCACTAAAGCCACTGATGGATTGGCACGATGATACCTTCGTGAATGGTCCTTCCTGGGCCGAGTTCGCCAAAGCCATGGATCTCGATGAATCCACCGGCAAACCTAAGACGAACGAGAGTGTCTACGTCATCTCCGTTTATCGACCGATGACCGGTCAGGAGGACGCAGTCGAGAGCTTCCTCAACGAAGCTCCGACCGCGGGCGATCTTACCGCCGGCCATGTGTTCTTCCAGCACCTGGAAGGAGGCGCCTGGCGCTTTTGTGATATCACGCGCTACAAGAACTACGCGGACTACGGCAAGAGCGAAGCCGTCGCTGTCGCGGAGACGGCGAAGGGCAGCAGTAATTGGTTTAAGCTACGCGACCTTTGTTCCTTTCATAACGATACCGTCGCGGCCGCGATCGCGCCGTAAC
>JALZAD010000389.1 GCA_030948555.1 Verrucomicrobiota bacterium
CAGTACGAGTGTGCGTTTTACTTCTCCGTTTAACCCGCTCGTAACTCCCACTGCGCGATCATTCCGTCGCGCAGATTTCCCCTTTCGCATCAGGGCAAGTTCGCTTGATTGAAGCCCCATGCTCCGGGCTTTTCCGACTGCGGTGATCGAGAATTTGCGGCCGCTGGTCGATGGCGGGCGCTATCCGATCAAGCGCGTTGTCGGCGAGGATTTGGCCGTTGAAGCGGACATTTTCAAAGACGGCCACGATGTCGTCGCGGCGCGGCTGAAATGGCGCGCGCTCGGAGAAGCGCATTGGCACGAAACGGCCATGACGCTGGTCGACAATGACCGCTGGCGCGGGGTCTGTTCGCTCTACGAGAACACCACCTACGAGTACACGGTCGAGGCATGGGCGGATACGTTCGCCGGGTGGGTGCACGAGTTTGGCGCGAAGTTCAAAGCGGGCATCACCAACCTAACGAGTGAGGCGCTGGAAGGCGCGGCCTTGATCGATGCCGCCTCGCGTCGCGCGGGTGATTCAGCGGATGCAAAGCGCCTTTGCCAGCTCTCCGAGATCATCCGAACGAGCGAGAACGCGCAGATCAATGACCTTGCGCATTCCGGCGAGTTGGAGGTGTTGATGGCGACCTATCCGGATCGCTCCGCCTCCACGCAGTATGCCCCCGCGCCGCAGGTCACCGTCGATCGGGTCGAGGCACGGACCGCCGCGTGGTATGAATTTTTCCCCCGCTCGGCGGAAGGAAACGCGGAGCGCGGCTCGACCTTTCGCGACTGCCTGCCGCGCGTTGATGACGCGAAGGCAATGGGGTTCAACGTCATCTACTTCCCGCCCATTCACCCGATCGGCTTCACCAATCGCAAAGGCCGGAACAACTCCGTGACGAGTGAGCCCGGCGAACCGGGCGTCCCCTACGCGATCGGCAATCGCTTCCTCAACGCGCCGAATGGCGGCGGGCATAAAGACGTCGAGCCCTCGTTAGGCACACTCGAGGATTTCGATTGGCTACAGCAGGAAATCCGAGATCGCGGGATGGAGATCGCGCTCGATTTCGCGATCAACTGTTCGCCCGATCACCCTTACGTCGCGGAGCATCCTGATTGGTTCTACAAGCGCCCGGACGGCACGATCAAGTACGCCGAGAACCCACCGAAAAAATACGAGGACATCTACCCGCTGAACTTCCGCTGCGCGGATTGGCAGACGCTTTGGGACGAGATGGCGAGCATCATCTTGTTCTGGGCGGAGCGCGGCGTACGCATCTTCCGGGTCGATAACCCGCACACCAAGCCGGTGCCGTTTTGGGAGTACGTCATCTCCCAAGTCCGCGCGCGCTTCCCCGACGTGGTCTTCCTCTCCGAAGCTTTCACGAAGCCGAAGATGATGAAGGCGCTGGCCAAAGCGGGTTACCAGCAGAGTTACACTTACTTCACCTGGCGGAACACGAAGGCGGAGTTTACCGACTATTTCACCGAGCTGACGCAGACCGACATGCGCGAATATTTTCGCGGCAATCTCTTCCCGAACACGCCGGACATCCTGCCCTTCCATCTGCAGGACGGCGGCCGTCCGGCGTTCCTCATTCGCGCCGTGCTCGCGGCTACGCTCTCCAGCGTTTACGGCATCTACTCCGGCTTCGAGTTATGCGAGAACGCGGCTCTTCCCGGGCGCGAAGAGTATCTCGATTACGAGAAGTATCAGCTCAAGGAGCGCGACTGGAATGCGCCGGGAAACATCAAGGATTGGATCACGCGCATCAACCGCATCCGCCGCGAAAATCGCGCGCTGCACGAGTACACGAACCTGCGCTTCTACGGCGCCGACAACGACCAGATTCTTTTCTACGGCAAGTCGACCGCGGCGCGTGACAACATCGTCCTTGTGGTGGTGAACCTCGATGTCTTCGCGAAGCATCACTCCTACATCCACGTGCCGATCGCGGAATACGGCATCGCGGAAGGCGAGGCTTATCAGGTGCACGATCTTCTCACCGACGATCGCTACACCTGGCATGGCAGCCGGAACTACGTCGAGCTCGATCCAGAGACGCGCCCCGCGCACATCTTCCGGGTTCGCCGCTCGATCGGCGACGGGCTTTTCGCCTGAGATCACCCGGTCTTGAATGACCGCACGCCTAACTTCGTCTGAACGCACGATGCTTGGGCGCTGTCTCTGCTCGGAATGTTGCAACGCCTGCGCGCGACTCGTATCATGAACGCACTTCCGGAATGAAACGCCTCTTTCCGCTGCTTCTGCTCCTTGCGAGCACGACGCCTCTTCTCGCCCAGGGTGGCGCCGCGCCCTCTACCCCTGATCTGCCGCGCACGACGAACCTGCTCGACGCGATGTTGCAGGCCGGCCCGATCATGATCCCGCTGGTCGCGCTCTCGATCTTCTCGCTCATGCTCGTCATCACCTACTTCCTCTCGATTCGCCGCGGCGCGATCGTTTCGAGCGGTTACATGGCGACGGCAGATGCGCTCCTGCGGAAACGCGATTACCTCGGGCTGCTGGCCGTCTCAAATCGTCACGGCGAAGCGATCGCGCGAGTCGTGCAGAAGATGCTCGAGTTCACGACCAAGAATCCCGGCGCTGATTTCCAGCAGGTCCGCGAGATCGCAGAGACAGAAGGCACACGCGTCGCCTCGAGCATCAACAACCGCGTCATCTACCTCGCGGATATCGGCATGATCGCGCCGCTCATCGGTCTACTCGGCACGGTCATTGGTATTGTTCGTTCCTTCAGCGCACTCGGTGCTGACGTCGGCTCCGCGCGTTATCTGCAACTGTCGCGCGGCGTCAGCGAGGCCCTGATCAACACCGCGGGCGGTCTGGCCATCGGCATTCCCGCGATGGTGTTCTACGCGTTCTTCCGGGGCCGTGCGCAGCGCCTTATTTCCGATCTCGAATCCGCCGTGACGCACGTGCTGGCCTTGCTCTCGCTCCAGTACAACAAGCGCACCCCAGAGCGCGCCCCGGCTCTGATCGAGGAGGATTTCTGAGCCGTTCGTCCCGCGAACGCTCCGTTGTCACCACTCGTTAGGCAGCAATGAACCTGCGCAAGCACGCCCTGCCGCATCATCCGGGCATTCAGCTCGCGCCGCTCGTCGACGTGCTCATGCTGCTCCTGATCTTTTTCCTGCTCACCTGGAACGCAGCGCGGAACGAGAACGAGCTCGACGTAAAGATCCCAAAGGCGACTTCGGCAAAAGAGAAGAGCGCGCCCGTCGGCGACATCATTGTGAACGTGAAGTCGGACGGCAACGTGGTCGTGAATCGCCGGACCTTGAGCGGTCCGGAACTGACCGATCTGCTGCGCAATCTCGTTCAGCTGAATGCCGACCAGGCCGTGGTCATTCGGGGCGACGAAGCCGGGGCTTACAAGAACATCGTCGACGTCCTGAACATCTGCAGTGAGTCCGGAGTGACGAACGTCGCGTTCGCCACCGCAAAATGAAACCTCTGAAGAGCGCCCTCGGCGTTCTTGGCTGCGGACTGCTCATCGCTTCCGCCGAAAGCGCCTCCGCGCAACGCAGGGACGAAGTGCGTCGCGCCCAGCCCGTCGAAGAGACCCCGATCCCGCGCGCCTTGCCGGTCGATGCGCCGACTCCGCGAAAGACAATGACTCCGGCGCCGAGCGCAACGCCGCGACCATCACCAGTCTCGACGCCTGCACCGACGCCGCGACCGGCTCCTCCGCCGCCTGCCGATGACGATCAGGAGCACGCGCCGCCGGCGAAGCAACCCGAGAACGAGCCCACCGAAGCGGCCGATCAACGTCAGCTCGACTACGCGAACGGTCTCTTCGCGCGCAAGATGTACGACCTCGCCGTGCCCGAGTACGAGAAGTATCTCGGGCAATTCCAAGGCGCACCCGGCCGCGGCAGTGCCTTCTTCTACCTCGGCCAATGCTACCGCTCGTTAGGCAAAACACCGGCCGCGCGGACAGCGTTCCAAGGCGTTCTCGACGAAGCGGGCGAGAGCGAATTTGCCGGCCCAGCTGCGTACGGCATTGGCGAGATCCTGTTCAATCAAAAGGACTACGCCGGTGCGTTGGGTCTGTTCCATCGCTCCGCGACGAGAACGAAAGAAGCAGGCCTCGCGTTGTCCGCGCGCTACTTCGAAGCGCGTTGCCTTGAAAACCTCGGCCGCAAAGACGAAGCCGCCACCGCTTACCTCGCGGTCACGGAGGCGAAGAACCCGAACCCCTATCGTGAAGACGCCCGCTTCGCGGCCGGCACGCTGTTGCTCGCGCAAGGAAAGAAGTCGGACGCGCTCAAACAATACGAGCTGCTCTCAAACGAGACCGGCAAAGCGCCGCTCAAAGCAGAGGCAACCGTGCGCGCCGGCCTCGTCGCGGCGGATCTCTCGTTAGGCGAAAAGGGCAAAGCCGACAAAGCGATGCTCGAGCGAGCGGTCGGTCTTCTGCAGAAGGGCCGCACTTTGCCTGAAGGCGGCAAGTGGACGGGGCTCGCGCAAGCCGGCTTGCTCCGCGTCCTCTATTCCGCCGGTCAGTATCAGCAACTGCTCACCGAGTACAAACGCGTCCAGGACAACGTGCCGGAAGAAGTCCGGCCCGAGATCATGCTCCTGGCCGCGAACAGCGAGCGGCAGCTTGGTCACGATCAGCAGGCCGAGACGATCTACAGCCAGTTAGTCGCGAAGTTTCCGAATCGCGACGAGGCGAAGGAGGCGCGGTATCAGCGGCTGATTAACATCTACAATTCGCATCCCGATCAGCTCGTCGGGGCGGTGGACGAGTATCTCGCGTCAAAACCAACGGCCGAACGCGGAGACCAGGCGCGCTTGCTCAAAGCGGAGGCATTTTACAAGCAGGGGAACTTCGGGGACGCGGCGCCGATTTACGAAACGCTTCGCTCATCGCAGCTCTCGCCGAAACTCCGCGCCGAGTCCGCTTACAAACTCGCCTGGTGCTACGTGCAGATGAAACTGCCGCAGCGAATTGTCGATGCGTTCACCTACTTCCTGAAAGCGTTCCCGGATGATCCGCAGGCGCCCTCCGCGCTGACGCGCCGCGCCCTCGCCTACGAAGAAATCAAGAACTACGCCGCTGCCATCGCAGACCTGAACACGCTGATCACGAAGTACCCGAATGCGAAGGAGCGCGAGGCGGCGATCCAGCAGAAAGCGTTGCTGCTCGGGCAGCAGGAAAATCCGAAAGCGATGAGCGATACTTTCCAGCAGCTGCTGAAGGAATATCCAAAGACGGCCGTCGCTGCGCAGGCGCAGTATTACATCGGCAAAGCCGCCTTCGAAGCAAAGGACTACAAGGCGGCGATCCCCGCGCTTGAGGCGGCGCGCAAGCTGAACAAGGAGCAATACTACACGCCGGCAACGGTGCGGATCGTCTCCGCGTATTTCTACCAGAAGAACCGGCCCGCTTTGACGAAAGAGATCGATGGCTTCCTTGCCGCCGATCCCGAGGCGAAGATCCCTGGCGAAATCCTGAACTGGCTCGGAATCGAGTATTACAACGAGAAGAACTACGTCGCCGCCGAGAAGTACCTCAGCGCGCTCGGCAGTGGCGAAACGAGCAACGTCAGCACCGACTTCTGGTTCTATCTCGCCGACGCGCAGAACAAGATCGGCAAGTTCGCCGCCGCGGAGGATTCCTATTCGCGCTACCTGCAGACCACGAACGATCCGGCGGCGAAGGTGAAAGCGTTGCTCGCGCTCGGTTCAACGAAGATCTCCGCGCACAAGCCGGACGAAGCGCAGAAGATCGCGGAGGAGATCATGGGTCTGCAGCCCGAAGGCAAAGTGAATGCCGAAGCGCGTTTGCTCGCCGGCGATGTGCAGGTGGAGCGCGCGCAGTTCGACGACGCGGCGAGGACGTTCATGAGCGTTGCGTTACTCTACGACGATCCGACGATCACGCCGCGCGCGCTGAAGAAGGCGGCCTTCGCTTATCAGAAAGCGGGCAAGGCGGCCGAAGCCGATCGTGCGACTCAGCAGCTGCGCGAGAAGTATCCGGAGTTCGCCGGAAGCTGAGTGGTGCCGCTCCTTCTGGAGCGCATCCATTTCTTGACACATTCCAGATTGTGCGGCTAGCTGCCTTCGTGCCGACGGCCGCCGAACTCCGGGACTCCCTTCGTCAGGCTTCCCTCAGCGTGACTGCGCAACGCCTCGCCGTGCTCGCTTCGCTCGGGCAGAAGACCTTCCACAAAACGGCCGAGTCGGTCGCGACCCTGGCCCGGAAACGTCTCGGCACTCTTTCGACCCAGGCGGTCTATGACAACCTTGCCGCTCTGGTGGAGGCGGGCCTGGTTCGCCGCATCGAGCCGCCGGGCAGCGCGGCCCTTTACGAGCTGCGCGTGGGCGACAACCATCATCATCTCATTTGCCGCGCCTGCGGCGAGACGCACGATGTCGATTGCGTGACCGGAGTGGCGCCCTGCCTGCAGCCGTCGGCGGCGCATTGTTTTTTGATCGATGAAGCGGAAGTGATTTTCTGGGGCCTCTGCCCCGCATGTCAGAAGAAGCCGGCGCGGCAGAGGTCGCGCATTCCGGCAGAGAAAAAACGAACGAAAGGGAAAAGTAAATGAGCAGACAAGTAGACGGGGCCTTGATCGAAAAGCTGTCCGCCGGTCTTTCCGGCGGAACCGTGAACGACGACGCGGACAGTGCCAAATCCGGCACCCTCACCACGCGGCAGGCACATCCGGTCACGAACAATCAAAGTTCCCGAACCGTGGGCAACCGCGGGCCGGCCACGCTCGAGAATTACCAGTTCATCGAGAAGATCACTCACTTCGACCGCGAGCGGATTCCGGAGCGCGTCGTCCATGCGCGCGGCGCCGGGGCACATGGTTATTTCGAGAGCTACGGGAAAGTGGGCGATGAGCCGGTGGCGAAATACACGCGCGCGAAACTCTTCCAGGAAGAGGGCAAACAGACGCCGCTCTTTGTCCGCTTCTCCACCGTGATTCACGGCGGCACCTCGCCGGAATCACTGCGCGACCCGCGCGGCTTCGCGGTCAAGTTCTATACCGAGGATGGCAATTGGGACCTCGTCGGCAACAACCTCAAAGTTTTTTTCATCCGCGACGCGATCAAGTTCCCGGACGTGATCCACGCCTTCAAGCCGGACCCGGTGACGAATATCCAGGACACGCGCCGCATCTTCGACTTCATCAGCCAGACGCCCGAGGCGATGCACATGATCACTTTTCTCTTCAGCCCGTGGGGCATCCCGGCGAGCTATCGTTTCATGGAAGGCTCGGGCGTGAACACCTACAAATGGTACAACGCGGACGGCGAAGGCGTGCTCGTGAAGTATCACTGGGTGCCGAAGATGGGCGTGAAAAACCTCACCCAAAAACAGGCCAGTCAGATCCAGGCGACCAACTTCAATCACGCCACTCAGGATCTCTACGGCGCGATCGAGCGCGGCGAGTTTCCGGAATGGGAGTTTTGCGTCCAGATCATGTCGGACGATGAGCGTCCGGAGCTGGACTTCGATCCGCTCGACGACACGAAAATCTGGCCGGAGGACAAGTTCCCGCTCCTGCCGGTGGGCAAGATGGTTCTGAACAAAAATCCGCAGAACTACTTCGCGGAAGTGGAGCAGGCTTCCTTTGGTACCGGTGTGTTGGTGGATGGGCTCGACTTCTCCGATGATAAAATGCTGCAGGGCCGCACCCTCTCCTATTCCGACACCCAGCGGCATCGGGTGGGCACGAACTATCTGCAACTGCCGATCAACGCGCCGAAAAAACCAGCGACGACGAACCAGCGCGACGGTCAGATGACGCACCATGTCGACCTCGCGCCGGGCGCGAATCCGCACGTGAACTACGAGCCTTCTATCCTGGGCGGCTTGAAGGAAGCGGCGCCCGCGGGCAAAGACCACACGCCCTATGTAGAGGGAAGAATCGTGCGCGAGAAAATCGAGCGCGAGAACAACTTCGGCCAGGCGGGCGAGCGCTATCGCGCCTTCGAGGATTGGGAACGCGATGAATTGATCGCGAACCTCGTCAGCGGGCTGAAGCCGTGCCGG
>JALZAD010000394.1 GCA_030948555.1 Verrucomicrobiota bacterium
CGCGAACCAGAGTGTTGAATTCCGAAAACGCGCGCAGCGGCGCGGCGTCATCCGCAGAACAAAGGAGAGAACGTGGCGCGATCTCCTGCGCGATCGCTACCGAGGCGGAAAGCGCGAGAGCGAGTGAAACACCAAACCACCTTGAGAGCACGCGGCGGCAAATACCCGGGGAGGACATGGCGCGCCGATTGTGTCGCCGACGCCATTGCCACGTCAATTGCGGAAACAAACCCGCTCGCTAGGCGGGCGGCGCGCCGAAGTGCGCCTGAAATGATTCGTAGAAGCTGATGTCGTCCAGCATCGCGTCGATCGTCGCTGCGATCGGGTCAATCTTTGCGAAACCGGAAAAGATGGCGCGATCGCCGATGTCGCTGTCGATCACGAACGTCGGACGTTGCGTCACTTGCAGGGCGTGGAACTCGGCCGTGCTTTTCCGCGCGCGCGCTTCGACCTCGGGTGAACGCGCGCGCTCGAGCAACTTCGCTCTGTCGAGATCGAGCGCATTGGCTGCGATCTCCGCGGCCGTTGCGATGTCGCCGGTGTGCGCGCCTTCGCGCACCGTCGCTTTCATGAGCGCGAGCCAGGCGCGGTCGTCATTCACGCCGAAATCACGCGCCGCTTCCGCGATCAAACTGGGCGCGAGACACTCCTGGATGTTCGGCTTGAACCAGCCGGGCTTGAGCATGAACGGCGAGCGCATCATCAAACCGCTCCGGCGGTAAAACCACTCGCATTGTTCGATCGTCTTCGGAAAGCCGGACCCGTCCATGAGCGCGATCTTCCACTGAAAATCGACGCGCCCGGCGTAGCGCTCCTGCAGTTGGGCCCACATTGGCGCCGCCCAAAAACACCAGGAGGAGACGACTTCGAGATAGTTTGTGACCGTGATTCGCATGTCGCACGCTGGCAAAAGATGCGGCGCAGGTGAAGTGCGATCGCGCTTTCGCACGTCGCGCCGCAAACGTGCGATGTTTCGCGCCGCGTGCGCGACCTGAACGACCTCCTCCTCTTCATCGCGGTCGTCACGCCGGTGGTGGTATTGGCGCGCACCTGGCGCGCCGCCGCCCTGAATCGCGGGTTGCGCATCGCGGCCGTTGCGGTCCTCAGCATCTGCGCGGGGGCGTGGGCGTTTGCTCCGCGTGTGGCCGGCTTTGTGGGCGGCGGCGCGTGGTTGCTCCTGCTCTTTCTCCCGGCGGCTGCTCTGCGCAGAGCGGCGAAGCTGAGCGCGCAACATCGCTTCGGCGCCGCCGCGCAATTGCTCGACCTGCTCACTCCGCTGCAACCTTCACGCGCACTGCGCGAGCAGGCGCGGTTGCTGCGCGCCATCGCTGTTGCGCAGCGCGGAGAACGCGTCGCGTCGCTCGCCACGCTAGACGAACTCGCGCGGGGTAAATCGCACCTCAGCCGGCAAGCGGAAGCGCAGCGGTTCCGCATCGCGGGCGAGTGGGAAGGACTGCTCGCGTGGTCGACGCGTAACCTGCCGCCTGTCGGAGTCGGCGATGATCCAACTTTGCTCCCGCTCTACTTCCGCGCGCTCGGCGAGCTTGGTTTTCGCGACGAACTCGTCGTGCAATTTGCTGGTCGCGCACACGCGCTGCTCGGATCGCTAAACCATCAGCGGGTTTATCTGGAAAGCCTCGCCGTGCTGTTTGCCTTTTGCGGCCGCAGCGCAGCGCTGACAAATCTCTTCGCGAATCAACTGCGTCATTTGCCGGACGACCTCCAGGAGTTCTGGCTCGCCACGAGCGAGGCGGCGGCAGGGGAATTCGCTGCCAGCCGCATGCGACTCGAACGTCTCCGGGCGAGCACCTCGGATGCACTGCTCCGCGGCGACGCCGACCAACGTTTGGCCCGTCGCGGCCAGTTGCCCCCGCTTCCACTGAGCGCGGCGAGCGAGGCATCAGTCGCGCGTGTCGAACGAACGGCCGCAGATCCGGCGTCGGGCTGGGACTCGTCGCAGAAGATCAAAACCACGCCGGCCGTGAGCACTTTGATCGCGCTCAATCTGCTCATGTTCGCCGTCGAGATGCTGCTCGGCGGCTCCACCAACACCGACACCTTGAAGTCGTTAGGCGGACTCGAGCCGATCGCCGTCTTCTTCGGCGGGCAGTATTGGCGCATGATCGCCGCGCTCTTCCTGCACTACGGCCCGATCCATCTCCTCTTCAATCTCTATGCGCTTTACGTGCTCGGACCCGCGCTCGAGCAGTGGATCGGCACCGCCCGTTTCACGATTGCGTATCTTCTCTCCGGCATCGGTTCGAGCGCAGGCGTGCTCTTGCTCTGGCGTATCGGCCTTACGCAGGCTGACCTGCTCGTTGGTGCTTCCGGTTCAATCATGGGGATCGTCGGCAGCTGGGCCGGCGTGTTGCTCGCGCATCGGCGCGCGCCAGTGGCGCGGCAACGGCTGATGAACATCGCCTTCATTGTCGTGCTCCAGACCGCGTTCGACTTCTACACGCCGCAGGTCAGCATGGCCGCGCATCTGAGTGGTTTCGCGAGCGGATTTGTGATCGGTATCTTCGTTCGACCAAAGGATGCGCCGTAAGTTTATGGCCTGCCTGTTGCAAGAACGTCGTGCGGCTGCCGCCCCTGCATACCGTGAGGCGAGAGGCGATGAAGGCTGCAATCCATTTGCCGTTCAATTGGCAGAAATTCGTCTACGCAGTACAGCGGGTTGACAACATCCCGATCGCCAAGACTGGAATCTGTCTCCACGATCACCGCGACCTGCCGCTCTCACCATCCGCCGCCACAATATCCGGCGACGAAGACACCGAGCCAGACTCGTTAGGCAGCGATTCGAAAACACACTGTCATCCCGAGGCTGCGTAGACGCCGAGGAACCTCGCGCAGGGTGAATGGATGCTCTTGCAATCAGAGTGTGATCAAAAGCGAGTAGGTGAAGTCCCTCGCCGTCTACGCAGGCTCGGGATGACACGCTGCTTGTGATGGAGGAATCACTCGTTAGACCCGCGAGCCGCGTCGCCGTGGAGTGCCGCCGCTCCGCGAGTATTTCACCGGCTTCCGCTTCGGCTCAATCTTCGA
>JALZAD010000003.1 GCA_030948555.1 Verrucomicrobiota bacterium
CTACAAGAACTACGCGGACTACGGCAAGAGCGAAGCCGTCGCAGTCGCGGAGACGGCGAAGGGCAGCAGCAATTGGTTTAAGCTACGCGACCTTTGTTCCTTCCATAACGATACCGTCGCGGCCGCGATCGCGCCGTAACTTCACTCTCGAGCGCGGCGGCTATGCGAGTAGCCGCCGCGTTTTCGTTCGTTAGGCACTCAGAGCTCGTCGGAGTTCGGCACGCGTCAGGCGATTTCCGCGAGGCGTGCGAATGCCCCGCGCAGACGCAGAGCCCACGCGCGCTGCTGCTTTCCATCTGGAGAAGAAGCTTCGAAGCGATCGGCCTTACCGCCGCCGCTATTTCTTTGGCGACGCTGACTCCGCCGTCTGCGGAGTGGTCTTTTTCGCAGCGGCGAGGCGATCGTTCTTCTTCCGGCGGGCGGCGCGTTTCTTTACGTTATCTCTACCTTGGCTGTTTCCCATAAGCCGCACCGTCGCAGTCTTGTCGCGCGATAGCAATGCAGAGCCGAAGCTGTGCACATCGCTGGATTTAAGCAGGCGAACGTGTCGCTCGGTTGAACGCGGCGCCTCGAACCGTCGCCTTTACCGCGCCCGTCGTTGCATGAGAAGGGCGACGCGGAATGTGCTAGGGTGAGTCGAATCTGGAATGGCTAAACCAAACTACTCAGGCGAGAAACGTCGCAAGGAGCTCGAGCGACAGAAGAAAAAAGACGAGAAGAAGCGCCGCAAGCTAGAGAATGCGTCCGCGTCCCCGACCGACGAGTCGACGCCGGATGCAGACGAGCAGCCGCCCGTCGCGCCTGCGGAATAGCACGGTTCCGGCGCGGGTCAGCTGCGGCGATTGATCAGACGCTCGTTAGTCATCCGCGTGTAAGCGGGCGACGCTCCGCTGCGGTCAGACCGCCGTGCCGCGTCAGGTTCCGCAAAACGTTGCGGAAACCCGCTCGTGCGATTGCGGTGGCTCGGCATACCGCGCGAGTCGCGGCTGGTCCTCGTACGGTGTGGCCAGGACCGCGAGCAGCTCTTCGAACGGAGCGAAATCTTCCTCGTTCACGGCCGCACTGATGATCGCCTCCACGCGATGATTGCGCGGGATGAACGCCGGATTAACCGCGCACATCGCACGTGCGCTGCCCCCGGCATCGTTAGGTTCTTCTTCCATTCGCTTTCGCCACCGCGGCAACCATCCATCCAGAGCGGAAGCATCAGTGAAGAGTTCACGCAGCCGCGCATCATCGCCCGCCACCGCGTGGCTGAGTGCACGAAACGTATTCGTGAAGTCTGCGCGCTGCTCCTGCATGAGGTTGAGAAAATCCTGCGCCAGCGCGGTGTCATCTTCCCGCTCGAGAGCGAGTCCGAGCTTCCTCCGCAAGCCCGCCTGGTAGGCGCGCTGGAAGGTCGGCCCGTAAGCCGCCAGTGCCTCCTCGCCGTCCGCAATCGCGCGATCTTCATCATCGGCGAGGAGCGGCAGAAAACATTGCGCCAGCGCGGTCAGGTTCCACAGCCCAATGCTCGGCTGATTCGCGTAGGCGTAACGACCGAAGCGATCGATCGAGCTGAAGACCGTCTTCGGGTCGTACTCATCCATGAATGCGCACGGCCCGTAGTCGATCGTCTCGCCCGCGATCGACATGTTGTCCGTGTTCATCACGCCGTGAATGAACCCGACCAGCAGCCACTGCGCGATCAGCTCCGCCTGCCGCTGGATGATGGAATCGAGCAGCGCGCGGTAGGGCCGCTCGGTCTCAGCCGCGGCCGGGTAGTGCCGCGCGATGACGTGGTCCGCCAGCGTGCGGAGCGCCCCATTGTCTTCACGGATCGCGAAGAACTGAAACGTCCCCACCCGGATGTGGCTCGACGCGACGCGCGTCAGCATCGCGCCCGGCAGGATCGTCTCGCGCATCACGTTCTCGCCCGTCGTTACCGCCGCTAGTGCGCGTGTGGTCGGAATGCCGAGCGCCGCCATGGCCTCGCTGATCAAATATTCCCGCAGCACGGGGCCGATCCACGCCCGCCCGTCGCCCCCGCGCGAGAACGGCGTTCGTCCCGCACCTTTCAGCTGGATATCGCGCCGCACCCCGCCGCGATCCACCACTTCGCCGAGCAGGATGGCGCGCCCGTCGCCCAGCTGCGGCACTAAGCCACCAAACTGATGCCCGGCATACGCAGTCGCGATCGGCTCCGCGTTTTCCGGAACACGATTGCCCGCCAGCACCTCGACGCCTTCACGCGAGGCGAGCCACTCGGCAGCGATGCCAAGCTGCTCCGCGAGTGCCGTGTTCACCTTGATTAACCGCGGCGCCGCCACGGCCGTCGGCGCCACGCGCGCGAAGAACCGTTCCGGCAACTGCGCGTAGCTATTGTCGAAAGGGATTACCGTTCGCGTCAGCTGCGTCGGTGAGTCGAGTGTTCCAGCCACAGGATTGATACGCACGCGCAGATGAAGACACGCGCAAGGTGCGTTGATGCGGATTCGCCGGGCGCGTGAACGCGGCGCCGGCCGCTCGATCGTCAGCTCACCGCTGAGCTGGTGAGCGGACACTCAACGCCTGGGCCACGGCTTTGAAGTCCGGCGGGCGGACCGTCGCGCGACCTTTCACTTCATCACCTACCGCAATCGCTGCGATGGAGGCGTGCTGTCCGTTTTTCGAGAGCATCGTCCTATCGGTGATCACGATCGT
This sequence comes from Verrucomicrobiota bacterium, assembly GCA_030948555.1. Taxonomy (GTDB): domain Bacteria; phylum Verrucomicrobiota; class Verrucomicrobiia; order Chthoniobacterales; family UBA10450; genus JACCTI01. The sequence goes on from JALZAD010000003.1 coordinate 2,683, forward strand.
ATCGCTCGCCGTTGGCCATCGGACGAGGATGGTTCCCGCGCGCGCGTCCACCGCGCGCACCGTTCCGGAAAACGGATACCACCGGCCAGGATCGATCGTCATCGGCATGGCAAACGTGATCGGCAGCCGTGCCTTTGAAACCGTGTCCGGCCGAAACCGCCAGCGGCGGAAGGCACTCAGCACGGCATTATCGAGCATCGTGTGACCCGTGCTCGGCTGCATCGTCACATCGGTGACCAGACCCGTCTTCGCATCGACCTGAAGAATTGCAGCGCCTGCTCCGGTGACCCGAAACTTTCGCGCCTCGAACGGGTATTCCGGCCTCGGCGCCGAGATGACAGCTTTAAGCGCCGCCTTTTCCGCTGTCGCCTCCGCCGCGCACGCGAGGGGCGGAACGAGGCCGCAGATGATAAGGAGCAGCCACACGATAGAGCCGCGGCTCATCATCACTCCATATCACGCAGATCAGCTTGCGTTGTCGAGTCGATCGAGCGCAAAGCGGCACTTCGGCTGCTTTGAACTGCGGCGTGATCTTATACGACGTGCTGCACGAAGGTGTCGACGGGCCTGTGACGCGGGAGCAAATTGAAGAGCTTTATCACGCCGGGCGGGTCAAGCGAGATGATCGCTGCAAGCTTATGGCAAAGCGTGAATGGCGGACGATCGACGAGCATTTTCCGCTTCTGAAGCATGCAGGTCCGCGCCTTGCAGGAGATGAGACACAGCAGCGGGCCCGGCTGAATCGCTGGTTGTTCGGTAGCGTCATCATTGCGGCGACCGCCGCCCTCTTCGCGCTAATTCTTGTGGCTGCCGCCCGAACCGATGAATCACAGGTCACCTCGCCCGCCAGCCGGAAGTCGCCGCGGATGAGAAGCGCTGCGCTTTCTCGGCCCCAGTTCCAATACTCAATTCAGCCGACCGTTCCGCCCTATACGCGGGCGACGTCGCAACCAAGCACCGCGCAGTCTACTCCGCCGGCGCAGATCTCAGCTCTGCCAAGCGCAAGTGATTCAATTCTAGCTGAACGCAATCGGCAGGAGGCCGACGGGAAGCGCCTCGAGCAAGAACGACTCGCGCGTGAGCAAGCTCAACGGCAGCAGGCCGCGTCGGCCGATCAGCTGCGAGCACAGAAACAACAACAGGAAGACGCGCGAAGACGCGAGGCAGGCACCGACACGATCGTTCCTCTCGACACCTACTATCCGGTAACTGTCGGTGCTTCGATCGTCACGGTGAAGGTCCATGATAACAACGTCTCGAGCTTCGACATCTGGATCAACGGCAGAATTAACCTCGATAAGCTTCGGCAGCTCCATGCGCCGCCGCGGGACTCTGCCCTTACAGGTGCGCTACTTCTTCGCCGACTTCGAATCCGGCCAGACTCATCCGGTGATGAAGATCTTGGATGGGGATGCGCGGCTTGGGAGCGGGTCTTAAAAGTGCCGAGACTATGGAGCTGACCCCTTCTGAAATTCTCAACGGTGCGCAAAGCGCTGCGGGCCAGCTTAACGAACCTGAAGAAGACCTACCAAAGTCTGCTCGACCTTAGCTTCCCTGAGCTGGGTGGGCTGCTCGAGTTAGACAGAGCCGGCCTGCGCGAATTA
>JALZAD010000006.1 GCA_030948555.1 Verrucomicrobiota bacterium
GCGCTCTACTTCGTCTGGAGCGCGCGCGGCAGCTTCAACGATGCGCAAGCGCAGTTCGAGCAGAACGCGACCGAGCTTACCCGGCTGCAGCGGCTGACGCCGTTTCCGACCGACGTAAACCTGCGCAAGATGAAGACGCAGGCGGAGGATTACGCGAGCGACCTGAAGACGCGCGTTCTGCCTGTGGTGCCGATGGCGCCTAACGAGTTCCAATCGCGCCTGCGTCAGGCGATGACCGCGATCGGAGAGCGGGCGCGCGCGAACAAAGTGAAGCTGCCCGAGAACTTCTTTCTCGGCTTCGACGAGTTCGCGGCTGCGCTACCCGATACTGCCGCCGCGCCCTTGCTCGGGCAGCAACTCGCGCAGGTCGAGTTGCTCTTGAACATCATAATCGACGCGCGGATCGACGCGCTAACCGCATTCCGCCGCGTTCCGCCTAACGAGACGTTCCTGCCCGCCGTGACGGCGGTGAATCCCGCGGCTGCGGCGCCGCGTCGCGGCCCTTCGCCGGCCGCGGCATCAGCGACGATCGAACGCAGCGCAGTCGAAGCGACCATTGTCGGTCAGCCAGGCGCGACGCGCCGCATCTTGAACCAGATCGCGAGCGCGAATCAGCAGTTCTATGTCGTGCGCACGCTGCACGTCCTGAACGAGAAGGACAAAGGTCCGGCGCGTGATGCCGCTGGTGGAGCGACGACGGCGGCGGCGCCTTCACCGAATGCGCTGAATTTCATCGTGGGTAGCGAGAAGGTGCAGGTCGTCGCGCGGGTCGAGATGTTGAGGTTCCCGTAATGGAGTGGGCGCGCGAACATTTCGATCGGCTGGCCGTTTTTGCGGGTGCGGTGTTCCTGTTTGTCTGTGCGTTTTTCATCTGGCGCGACGCCGCCGGATTCAGCGAAAACTTCGCCGCGCTGCAACCAGCCGGACCGCCGAAAGCGGCCGCGCCCACGGCGAAGGCGCTCGAAGTAGAAGCAGCTGGGAAGAAGCTGAGCGAACCGCCGCAGTGGACCTTCAGCGGACGCTCCGGGCTCTTCGTTCCTGAGAAACACTTCGTCGGGCCGAACGGCCTCCCTGCTACTTTGCAAAACACCGAAGTGCATCCGCCCGTGCCTAACGAGTGGTTGGATCAGTTCGGCTTGCCCATCGCAGACGCGGATGTGCTCGAGCAGGACGCAGACAGCGATGGCTTCACCAATCTCGAGGAATGGCAGGGCCGCACCAATCCGACAGACAAGAATTCGCATCCACCATTCCTTGCCAAGCTGAAGATGAAGTCGGTCACGACGGAGCCGTTCCGGTTGGTTTTCGCGTCGCGCAGTGGCGACACCTTCACGATCAACAGCTCGGATTTGCGCGAGCCGACGCAGTTCCTCAAAATGGGCGACTCCATTTCCGGCACGCCTTTTCGCATCGCCGATTACGCGGAGAAGACGCAGCCGAATCCAGCGACGGGTGGGGACGTCGACGTCTCGGAGTTGACGCTGCAGAACGTCGATACGGCCGAGCAGATAAAGCTGATCAAAGAGAAGGTGATGCTCTCGCCGCAAAGCATCGTGACGTTCGTCTACACCTGGGGCGAACGGCGCGAGTTTGCGGTCAAAAAAGAGCAGGAATTTTCGTTGCCGCCGCAGACGGAGATCAGATACAAACTCGTCGACGTTCAGCCGACCAAAGCGGTCATCGTCAACACGCAAAAACCTGAGGAGCGGATCGACGTTGGTTTGCTCCAACCGCAATAGATTTTCTCCTTCGCGATGACCTTCCAATCACGCTCCTTCACGGTCCTTCTTGCCGCCTCCGCCATCGCCTTTTCGCCTGCGATTTGCTTCAGCCAAAGCGCACAACGAGCGGCCGAGCGTGAGCTCGCGCGACGGCAGGCCGCCTTGCCGCAGGGCAACGAAGCGCTCGCGCGGGCGAAGGTGGCGATGGAAGCGCGTGATTACGCGACGGCGCACGAAGAGTTCCGCACCGCGGTCGCTTATCTGCCGGATGCGGTGGTGAGCGGGAATGCGCACACCGAAGCGGTTCGTGGATTCTGTGAGAGCGGCGTGAAGATCGCGGAGATCCGGGTTCAGCAGGGGAAATACAACGAAGCGGAATCCATCTGCCGCGACGTTTTGAGCGTGCAGTACGATCCGGGTTATCGGCCGGCGCAGCAGTTACTCGCCAGTCTGCAAACACCGGATCACATCAACCGGACGATGGGCCCGAAGTTCATCGGGAAGGTCGAGGAAGTGCGCAAGCTCCTGAGCGACGCGGACGGTTATTACAACAGCGGCCGCTACGATCTCGCGTTCAAGAAATACGAGCAGGTCCTGAATCTCGATCCCTACAACACGGCCGCGCGCCGCGGGCAGGAGAAGATTAACAACGAGAAGACGCGCTACGGCGAAGAGGCTTACAACGAAACGCGCTCGCGCGCCTATTGGGAAGTGCAGAAAGGCTGGGAGCGGCCGGTGCGGCAATACGGCACCACGAACGCGCCTGGCGCCGACGCGACCGCACGTGAAGCCACGGGCACCGCGCGGATCTCGAACAAGCTCAACACGATCATCATTCCGCGCATCGAATTGCGCGACGCGAGCATCCGCGAAGCGATCGACTTCCTCCGTCAGCAAGCGGCGAGCAACGATCCCGCGGGCGAGGGTCGGAAGGGTGTCGACATCGTCCTGCGCCTGAACGCCATCGGCGGCCGCGGTGGTCCGGCTGCGCCTCCGCCGAGCACGCCGGTGACCGATCCGCTTGCCCCTGTTTCGGCGACGGGACCTGATGCCGGCGCGGTGGTGAATCCGGCGGCCGTTGCGGTGCCGGCAGCGCCGACTGTTTCGCCGCAGGATGCGCGAATCACGATCACCTTGAACCAAATTCCGCTGGGCGAAGCGCTGCGCTATATCGCGAGCCAGGCAGGCCTGAAGGTGAAGGTCGAGCCGTACGCCGTTTCGATCATTCCGCTAAGCGAGCAGAGCCAGGAGCTGGTCACAAAAGAGTACCGGGTGCCGCCTGGTTTCATTCAGAGCACGCTCACCGGCGGAAGCAGTGCGCTTAACGCTCCGGCCGCTCCCGCCGGGGGCGCGCGCGGCACGGCCAACGGGACGGTCGAATCAACCGGCGGACAACAACTCGTTAGGCGCGAAGGCGCGCGCGAATATCTCGAGAGCCAGGGCGTGCCGTTCAGCACCGTGCCCGGATCGAGCGCGAACTTCCTTCCGCAAAGCAGCCGGCTCGTGGTCCGGAACACGCCTGATAATCTCGAGCTGGTCGACGCGATCGTTGAACAAGCGAACGTCTCGGGACCGAAGCAGGTCGAGATTGAAGCGAAGTTCGTCGAGATCACGCAGAA
>JALZAD010000072.1 GCA_030948555.1 Verrucomicrobiota bacterium
ATGTATGACAGACCGCGCGGCCAGGATCGGACGCAGCACGACCGGAACCGAGCTCACGCGCCGTCGCGACCGCGTCCGTGCATCAGCCGGCGTGGAAAAGGTGGCGACGAACGCGCACGCAAGCCACAGAGCTATGAATCTGTTCCCTGGTCCGCGCCGTCGCATTCCATTCCCAGAAGCTGCTCGCGCGCCACGCTCCGGATTTCCGCGCAACCGCTGCGCGCGGCGCAGGATAACGGATAGTAGGCGCTCCCATGCATGCTCCGTCTGACGCGCGACTTCTCGTTCCGCGCTCGCTCCCGCTCCTTATCGCGGCGCTGAGCATGATCGGCCCGTTCGCGATCGACACCTACCTGCCGTCGTTCCGCGAAATGGAGCACTCGTTAGGCGCGACTACGCTCCAGGTGCAGCAAAGCCTGACCGCCTACCTCATTCCGTTCGCGCTCATGAGCCTTTGGCATGGCTCGATCTCCGATGCGCTTGGACGTCGCCGCGTCGTCCTGATTGCGCTCGTTGTGCTGACCCTGACTTCGGTCGGCTGCGCGTTCGCGCCAACCATTCATCTGCTCTGGTTGTTTCGCGCCCTGCAAGGCGTCGCATCCGGCGCGGGGCTGGTCGTTGGCCGCGCGGTGGTGCGCGACGTTTACGAAGGCCATACCGCGCAACGCGTGATGGCGAACGTGACCATGATCTTCACCGTCGCGCCCGCGGTCGCGCCCGTGCTCGGCGGTTGGCTACAACTCTGGTTCGGCTGGCGCTCCGTCTTCTGGTTCCTCGCCATCTTCTCCGCCGGCTTGTGCATCTGGAGCGCAGTCGGCCTGCCGGAAACACTGCATCCCGAGCGTCGCCAGCCGCTCAATCCTTCGTTCCTCGCGCGCTCCTATTTCCGAACGCTGACGCATGGCCGCTTCCTCGCCGTGTCTTTCGCCGCGGCGTTCAACTTCACCGCCGTCTTCCTCTACATCACGTCCGCGCCGGTCTTTCTCATGCGCGATCTCGGCCTGGGCGAGACGCAGTTCTACTGGCTCTTCATCCCGATCCCCGGCGGCATGATGCTCGGCGCCGCCATGTCCGGCCGACTCGCCGGACGCATCTCGTCCAAACGCACGGTCGTGTTCGGCTACGCAGCGATGATTGTTGCGGTTCTGTGTAACGTCGCCTTCCACGCGCTGCATCGCGCGCAACTTCCGTGGAGCGTCGCGCCGCTCTTCCTCTACACGATCGGCATGGCGCTCTCGATGCCGAGTCTCGTTCTCTTCGGGCTCGATCTATTCCCCGCGCAAAAAGGCCTCGCCGCGTCCTGTCAGGCGTTCCTCATGACCGGGATCAACGCGATCACCGCCGGCCTGTTGTCGCCGCTCGCGAACGCTTCCCCACTCCGCCTCGCGATCGTCTCCGCCGCGCTTACCGCGACCGGATTGATCTGCGCGCTGCTCTTCTTCGTGCCCGCGCGAACGCGAGCAGCGTAAGCCCCGCGCCTAACGAGTAGATGGTCGCCGGCTCCGGCACCGCGTGGATGTTGTCGATCCCGAGTTGCGCCGTCACGATGTCGCCCGTCGCGTTGAACGCGCCCGCTTCGTTGATGAAGCGAACCTCCGTCATCCCGCCCGAGAAGAGCGCGCTGTAAGAAGGCGGACCAAGCACGCCGATCATGTTCGCGGGAGCGAGCGAGAAAGTGAAATGCTGCCAGCCGCTGTTCGGCGCCAGGATGGCCGCCTGCGTCAGGTAAGCCGGCGCGCCCATCGCCAGCGAAGTCTTAAACGCCAGCCGAATCGAGAGCGTCACGTTGCTTGAATTCCGCAGATCCACTTCGATCGCGGTCACTCCAAAGGCGATGTAATTTCCCAGCCATTGCGAACGGTTGAAGACCGTCAGGCGGCTGCCCGCCCCGGATGAATCAGAGGCGATCTGCAGGAAATGATCGGCCGCTCCGCCAGGTCCGCCACTCGTCACCGTCGGCACCGGCGAGCCGCCTATTCCGCCGTTGCCCCAGCCTTGGAGCGTCGTGCTCTCGAAGTTGTCCAGCTGTCCGAGCGTGATGGCGTGGGCTGATGCCACCAGCGCGACCGTGAGACCTGCGATGAGGAGCGCTTTCATTTCAATCCGCTCGGCAGCCGCGGCGACGAGAGCAACTGCGCGAACTCCCGCCAGCGCGTCTCCGGGTCGCGATCTGTTCCGCCGCGCTCCTCTATATAGTGGCGCACCATATCTTCGCCGAGGTTGTAGTTGATCACGTAGCTCCGATACCGGTCGATAAATTTCACCCGCTGCCGCGCGCGCTTCTCATCCATCAGCGCGTACTTCTGCAGCCACGTCGCCGCACCATCGGCATCGATCTCGCCGTTAATCAGGCGTCGCGCCGCTTCGTTCGCGGCGTAGCTCAACTGCTGCGTCATCTCCTGCACGGCGTAGTATTCATCGGCCCGCGCCGGGTCGATTCCAGCCGCGGGGAATAAGACTTCTCTTTCAAACTTCATCCGCTCCGCTTTCGCGAAGACCACTTCCTTCCCGTAGTTCGCGGTGCCCTCCGCGATCAGTGACTGCGGCGAGAAGAGCGGGTAAACCGTGAACTCAATCCAGCCGCGGTCGCGCACCAGATTTTTCTCCAGCAGCACGTTGTAAACGTGGTGGCCGGGATAGCCTTCGTGCGCCGCGAGGTCGATCGCGCGGTCGATAAAGATCGGCAGGTCGGTGTTCACCTGGATGACGCTGTGAAAATCGCCTTTGTACCAGTTGTATCCGCCCCACGGTTTGTCGGTCACGTACTCGACCGTGAAGCTCTCGTTAGGCGGAAGATCGATGTGCGCGCGCGTCCGTTCGCGGCATTCATTGATCGCGAGCTGGAAGACCGTTTCGAGCTTCTCCTTCGGGATCGTGAACGGCTTCCGCCATTCCTCATAGCGCTCGCTGAGCGGACCCTTGCCCGGGATCTTTTTCTCCAACTCGGCAATGATAGCCGCGAAGGGTGAATCAGAGTTGGTCGGCGCGACGGCGTCGTAAAGCTGGCGCGACTCGTCGTCGAACTTCAGCCGTTCGCCTTTTAGAATCCGGACTCGCGCGGCCAGGGCGGCGAGTTGCTTCTGAAGATATTCGCGGCGCAACCGCGCCCCTTCGTCAGCCGCCTCCGGCGTTTTGGAATTGCCTAACGAGTCGATCAATTCGCGTGCTTCGCGCCCGATCGCATCGAGCGGTTTCTTCTCCGCTTCCGCGGTCAATTTCCATTCCGCCGGTCCGTAGAATGCATCGACGTAATCCGCGTCGTGTTGTCCGAGCGCGAGAACAAGATGGGCGTAATGCTCCGCGAATTCGTTCATGTCGTCAGCTGCGCGAGCGCTCGCAGAAAGAACCGCCGCGAGTGCAATCGCGACGAAGATAATTTGCCGCATGCGCGCGAGCCTAGCCGATTTGACCGCCACGCGTAAACTCGGGCATGAAGCTTTCCGAATTAGCCGAGCGAACCGGCGTGCGGCTTGAAGGCGCCAGTGCAGACATCGACATCACCGGCGCGGCCGGACTGGACGATGCGCGCGCAGGCCAGGTGACCTTTCTCGCCAATCCGCGCTATACGCCGCGTTTGCAGACGACGAACGCGAGCGCTGTCTTCGTCGGCGAAGATGTCGCGCTCGGGCGCGATGGTGTGATCGCGTTGCGCGCGAAAGATCCTTACCTCGCCTACACCCGCGCGCTGCGTCTCTTTTATCCCGACGCGGAGTTCGAAGCTTTCATCCATCCCGCCGCAACGATCGATCCATCTGCGCGGCTCGCGCAAGACGTCTGGATTGGAGCCGGCGCAGTCATCGGCCGGCAGGTCGCGATCGGTCCGCGCACGCGCATCTTTCCGAACGCCACGATTTACGACGGCGCAGCCATCGGCGCGGACTGCGCAATCCATTCCGGCGTTGCGATTCGCGACCGCTCGCAGCTCGGTGATCGCGTTGTCGTGCACAACAATTCTGTCATCGGGTCGGACGGATTCGGTTATGCGAAAGACGAGGGAGGCCGCTGGCTCAAGATCCCGCAGACCGGCAACGTCGTGATCGAAGATGACGTCGAGATCGGCGCCGGCTCGACCATTGATCGCGCCTCTATCGGCGAGACGCGCATTTCCCGCGGCGCGAAGATCGACAACCTCGTGCAGGTCGGCCATTCGTGCAGCGTGGGTGAAGATGCGCTGCTCTGCGCGCAGGTCGGGCTCGCAGGAACTTCGCGCATCGGCCGACGTGTTGTGCTCGCGGGACAGGTCGGCATCGCCGGACATCTCACCGTCGGCGACGATGCGGTGTTGACCGCGAAGAGCGGCATCAGCCACGACGTGCCCAGCGGGAAAATGATGTCCGGCATTCCTGCTTTCGATAATCGCGATTGGCTCCGCTCCACCGCCGCCTTCCGCCGCCTCGGCGAAATGCAGCGCACTCTCCGCTCGTTAGGCGAGCGCCTGGGTGCGCTGGAGCGTGCGAAGAACGCCTGAGCTTACGCGTAAACGTGGACGACGATTTTGTGGAACCCGGTCGGCCCTGATTTGAACGGCCGCTCCGGATTGAACGTCTGCGCTTCGCCGTCGCCGTTTGCGGCGCGCACCACGAGCGGGTAAGCACCCGGCGCGCTCGGCCGCCAATCGAAACTCCACAGCGCCCAGGTCAGGCGCGTTCCCGGATAATCGAGCTTCGCATCGGCCCACGTCTTGCCGTCATCCGTGCTTAATTCCACGCGCGAGATGCCGTGATTTCCGCCGAACGCAACGCCGCGAACTCCGATCCCGTTCGCCGCCGTGGAAGCATCAATCCACGACTCATGATACGGCTGATCAATCCGCGACCGGGTCGGCACGGTGAAGTCCGGGCCCCAGCCCTGCTTCTCGTAAAATCCCTTCGCGTTGTCGTCCGTGAGTTCGAGACGCGTGATCCACTTCACGTGCTTCTCGCCGAAGTAACCGGGAACAATCGCCCGCGCGGGAAAGCCATGTCGTTGCGGCAGCGGCTCGCCATTCATCTCATAAACGACGAGGGTCGTTGGATTGAGCGCGACCTCGAGCGGGATGGTGTCGGTGTAATTATCGACGCCGTGCAAACGTACCCGGCGCGCTTCCGTTCGCGGTTCGGCACTCTCGAGCAGCGTCTTCATCGGCACGCCTTTCCAGACGGCGTTGCTCATCAGACCGGCGCCGATGCCGTTGCTGATGCACATCAAGGTCGTCTCCTGCGTGACGGGCTTTAATCCGCGCAAGCGATCGAGCTTGTAGGTCTGCCGGCTCTTCACGAGGCCTGTCACTTCCAGTCGCCAAACGGACGCATCGACCACAGGATCGATCACGTTCTTCGTCACGCAAT
>JALZAD010000083.1 GCA_030948555.1 Verrucomicrobiota bacterium
AACGTCCGCTACAGCACGTTCGCCGATGAGACTTCACGCGAAGACAACTACTTCTTCATCCGCCCGGCGCTCTTCTATAACTTCGCCTCCTGGGGCAGCGCCGGACTCAGCTACGAGCATCGGCGAAACGACTCCGATCGAACGTTCTCAAACTTCACCGATAACCAAACAACGGTGCAGATCGGGATCCAATATTGAGCCGCCGGAGCCGATTACAATTGACTCTGTTTAATCTAGTAATTATAAGCCCGCCCGTGCGAATCTTGGCCGCATCCGCTTTGACTCTTGTATGCCTTGCCTCGGCGCGTGCGCAGGGTACCGCCGAGCCCGCAGCTCCGGTTTCTCCCGCCATCGCGGCGGCGCCCAGTCATGTCCTTGCGCCGGGCGAGCTGGTTCAAATCAAGGTCTTCCAGGAACCGGACCTCGACACTGCCGTAAGGATTCCTAGCGATGGGCGCATCACGTTCCCATTGATTGGCGAGGTCACGATGGCCGGCGAAACTGTTCAAGGTGCAACGCGGACGATTCACGATCGCCTGCAAGCTCGCTTCCTCGTGAACCCGCAGGTGACCATCTCGGTGATCGAGCAGGCGAAACGCCTCTTCACTGTGCTCGGCCAGGTTCAACGGCCCGGCACTTACCGGTTTCCGGAATCGCAATCCCTCGACGTTCTGCAGGTGGTCGGGATTGCCGGCGGTTACACCCGCGTGGCTGACCCCGGAAAGATCACCCTGAAGCGTCGGACGGCAGGTGAGGAGCGCGTTTTCCGCCTCGACGGGAAGCGACTGGCACGCGGTCAGGGTTCGGAGCTGTTCCTCGTCGTGCCGGGCGACGTGATCACCGTCGGCGAGCGCCTCTTTTAGTATGAACACGAAAGCAGAACATTCCTTTGCCACTGATGTCCGTTCCGTCTTCAACGCGCTGCGTTCGCGCTGGATTTTCATCGCGCTCTGCACGTTCTGCGGCGTGGCGCTGGCGTTCCTCGCGACTCGCTTTATGCCGAACGTCTACCAGGCAAAGACGGTCGTTCAGGTCGAGCAGGAGGAGCAGAAGGTGGTCAAGATCGAGGGCGTAAAATCAGAGGACCTCAAGTCCGTTGAGATCCTGAAGACGTTCGAGCAAAACGTCACCAGCCCGGAAGTCCTCCTCCGCGTCATCCATAATCCCGAGCTGCACGACGACGCCCGTTTCCTTCCGGAAGCGAAACGACGCACCGACAACGCGCTGCAGGAAGCGCTCACGCGGCACATCGACGCGAAGGTGCGCCGCGGCACGCGTTTGATCGACATCACCGTCACGCATCGTGATCCGGAGATGGCGCAGCGCATCGCCGCGCTCCTGGTCGACGAGTTCGTCGCCTGGAATTCCGCATCGCGCCACGAGGCCGGGCAAAGCGCGAATCGTTTTCTCCTCGAGGAAGCCGAGCGCTTGAAAGCGAAACTCGCGAAGTCGGAAGAGGCGCTCCAAGCCTACAAGGAACAGAACGAAGCGGTCTCGCTGGAAGACAAACAGAACATCACGGTCGAAAAGCTGAAGGAGCTCAACCTCCGCGTCACGACCGCGAAAGCCGAGCGCCTCAAGCTCGAGCCGGACTACACCTACCTGAACAGCCCGGGGCCACATACGCCCGAGGATTTGATGACGATCGGCGCGATCGCGAGCGCACCCGCAGTGGTCGAGTTGAAGAAGAGCATCAGCGAGAAGGAAGCGCATCTCGCGACCCTGAAGGAACGCTACAAGCCCGAGCATCCGAAGTACGTCGAAGCCGAGAGCGAGCTGCAGAATCTTCGCTTCGCACTCAATGCCGCGGTTCGAAAAGCCGGCGACGTCCTGACCTCAAATTACCAGTCCGCCAGTGTAACGGAAGAGAAGCTCGACGAAGCGTTGCGGGAGCAACAAAAGCGCGCGCTCGAGCTGAACAAGATCGCGATTCCCTACACCGTCCTCGCGCGTGACGCCGAGTCTGATCGTGCACTCTTCGATTCTGTCCTGACGCGTCTCAAGGAAACGAAGATCACGAGCGAGATCAGCCAGGATCCGATCCGCGTCGTTGCCCGGCCGCTCCTCCCTGATGTGCCTGTCGGCTCGAAGCGCACGCAAGTCCTCGCGCTTGGGCTTCTCGGCGGCGTCGCGCTCGGCTCGATCCTTGCCTTCCTTTCGAATGCAGTTGCCTCCGCATTTTCGTCCGTGCGCGATGCCGAAACGCGCCTTGGACTTCGTGCTCTTGCCGAAATCCCGAAGCTCTCCGCAGTGGCCCGACGCAACACCGACCCGTCCGCCATCTTCTCAGATTCAGCGGCCACGGAAGCATTCCGCGGCTTGCGTGCGACGCTCGCGCTCGCGCGCGATGAAGCCGGTCCGCGCAGCTATCTCTTCACCAGCGCGCTGCAGGGCGAAGGCAAGACGTTCTGCGCGGTGAATTGCGCCATCTCCTTTGCGCATGCCGGCCTCGAGACGTTGCTCATCGACGCCGATCTCCGCCAGCCACAGCTCGCGCGCATTTTCTCGCTCAGCACGGCGCCGGCCGGCGAAGTGCAGGTGACGGAGATCGCGCATCTGTCGCTGACCTCGGCGAGTGAAGGCAATCTCGATGCAAACAGCTTGCTCACCGGCAGTGCATTCGAGAGCTTAATGCAGCGGGCGATGCAGTCCTACGATCGGGTGATCGTCGACACCGCGCCGGTCAACCTCTTCAGCGACACGCTCCTGCTCGCGCGCTACGTCCAGTCGGTTTGTTTGGTTGTTCACGCCGATAAGACACCGGCCGACGAAGTGCTCCGCGCTGCGGACCGACTGGCCGATGCGAACGCGTCGCCGATGGGCTTCATCTGGAATCAGGCAAAGACCACGTCGACCTATTACTACAACCGCCCGGCGCAGCGCGAAGGCTCGAACGTCCTCCGCGCGTGGTTCGGCGGTGAGCGCACCCGCACCGGCTCGCGTGCGGCGCGCGTCGCTGCATGCACCGCTACTTCGCCTAACGAGCAGTCGCCGAAGTTCCGCAGCAGCTGGCAGGTTTAAATCGGCGCGTTCGAAAAACCATGCCCCCTATTTGCACGCAGCCGGCCGCTGCCTTGCCCGTTCCTCGCCTAACGAGACCAGCGCGGCAGTTTACGCTGCGCGCGAACGTCGCATGGTCGCTCGCGGGTAACGTCATCTACTCGGTCTGCCAGCTCGGGATTCTCATCGTGCTGGCCAAGCTCGGTACAGCCGAAATGGTCGGCCAGTTCGCCCTCGCGCTCGCCATTGCCAGCCCGGTCATGATTTTCGCCGGCCTATCGAGTTTGCGCATCGTGCAGGCGACCGACGCCCGGTCGGAGCACAACTTCCAGGATTACCTCGCGTTGAGAATCGTCACGAGCGTCGCTGGTCTGCTCGTCGTCGGCGGGATCGCCGCCTTTTCCCAGGTTCCCGGTTACACAAAGCTCATCGTCCTTGCCGTTGGGATCGCGAAAGCGTGCGAGAACCTGAGCGACGTCTTCGGCGGCCTGCTGCAACAGCACGAGCGGATGAACCTCCTCGCGCTCTCCGCTATCATCCGCGGCGTCCTCTCATTGGTCGCCGTCTCGTTAGGCGTGTATCTGACCGGCAGTCTTGCGGTCGGCGTTGCCGGAATGGTGGCGGGCTGGATCCTGAGCCTCGTCTTCTGGGACATGCGGGTCGCCGGAATCGTGCTGCGCGAGGAGAACAAGCAATCGCCGCGCGCGGCGTGGCGCGTGCACTGGAATCGTCCAGCACTCGTTAGGCTGGCGGCCATCGCTTTCCCGGTCGTGCTCGCGGCCGCGCTCGTATCGCTGACGACAAACATCCCGCGCTACTTCATCCAGCAGCAGCTTGGCCTGGCGCTCCTCGGAGTCTTTGCCGCCATGGCTTACCCGATGGCCGCCGGCACGACGTTGATCAACGCGATCGGCCAATCCGCCATGCCGCGCCTCGCCCGCTACTACGCACAAGGTGACGATCGGACCCTGACGCTACTACTCGTTAGGCTGGTCGGCATCGCCGCTGCGCTCGGCCTGTTCGGCGTCACGCTTGTTGCGATCGCCGGTCGTCCGCTCCTCGCGTTGCTCTACCGCCCGGAGTACGCGGAGTACGACAACGTTTTCCTCTGGCTCGCGATCGGAACCGCCATCTTCCTCGTCTCCGGGCTGCTCGGTTACGGCATGAACGCCGTCCGCTACTTCCGCGCGCAGCTCTTCGTGGCGGTCGCGGTCATGCTCGTTTGCGCCGCTTCCTGCGCGGTCCTTGTTCCGCGTTCCGGACTCCTCGGCGCGGCCATCGCCGTGGCGATTGCCTCCGCGTTTCAGGCAATCGCAAACGCCGGCGTGATCGTGCTCGCGCTCAAGAGGAGGCGCACGCGGTGAGGATCGCTGCCGCGCCATCGGAGATCCCGCCCGCCGCGCGCTCCCATTATTGGGGCACGCTGAGCGATGGCGCCGTGAACCTGTTCATCTCCGCGGTCGCTTGCTGCATTGCGTTGATGGTGTGCATCGCGGTCGCGCCGCAGGTTGCGCATTGGTTCGCGGTTCCCGTTCTTTTCTGCGGCATTGTCATCGGTTGCGACGCTGTGAAATGGGCGCGCGGCGGCTGCGACTTGTTCGACCCGGTCGGCATCGTCGGATTAGTCGGCACGCACTTCTTCTTTTTCGCGCCACTGCTCCACGTCGTTCTGGGCTACACGCTCGCGGACGAACTCCCGCCGGTCGACGCGCCCGCTGAGTGGCGTGACTGGCTCGGATGGATGGCGGTGATCAATTTCGCCGGCCTGCTCGCCTATCGCGGCGCGCGCTCCTGGTTCAACAAACGCAGTCCAGCGCAACCAGCGCGCACTCTCTGGCGGATCGAAGGCAAAAACCTCCTCGTCGCGGCGGCCTGCGGCCTGACCATCAGCGTCATTGCACAGGGATCCATCTACGCCAGCTACGGCGGGGTCAGCGGTTTCATTGAAACGTTTAGCGAGAAAGCCGGCGACGCGAATTTCTCCGACGCTGCGTTCGTCGGGATGGGCT
>JALZAD010000124.1 GCA_030948555.1 Verrucomicrobiota bacterium
GTTCTAGGGAGATCACACAATGAGAATGCGATCACCGATTCCGAAGAAGCATGCCCGTATCGAGATCATCCCGTTGATCGATATTATGTTCTTCCTCCTCGCCAGCTTCATGATGGTGAGCTTGAGCCAGACGCACATGAAGGGCATCCGGGTGAACTTGCCGAGCAAATCTGACAAGCCGACGCCGCCTGATCCGAATCGCAAGGATAGCGTTGCGATCCGCGTGACCGAGGGCAACCTGATTTACTTCGACAACCAGCCAGTGGCCGACGAACAGGTTTTGCCGCGTCTCTTTGATCTCTTCAAGTCGAACCCTCAGGTAAAGGTATCACTCAGCGCGGAGCAGAACGCGATGCACGGCGACGTCATCACGGTCCTCGATAAAATCAGGTCCTCCGGGATCGAGAAGATCGGCTACCAGATAAAGACTGCGCCACCGACAGGGGCCGCAGGCGCGGTACCAGTTCCCTGACGGCGCGAAGTATTTTCGATCAACTTCAAGGGCGGCGATCTTCGCCGCCCTTTTTGTTGAACCACGCCTGCAGGCCGGCGACTGCACGCGCCCGGTGGCTCAAGCTGTTTTTCACTGCAGCGCCCAGCTCGGCAAAAGTCTGCTCGTGTCCGTCCGGGATGAAGACGGGATCGTAACCGAACCCGTCCACGCCGAATGGCGCTTCCGCGATCCGGCCGCGCACCACGCCTGTGAACATCGCAAGCGTCTCGCCCTCCCGGACAAGAGCGAGCACACAGCAAAATTGCGCCGCTCGTGCCGTGGAGCCGCGGAGTTCACGCAAAAGTTTCGCGATGTTCTCGCTGTCGGTCGCCGCCTCGCCCGCGAAGCGCGCGGAGTAAACGCCGGGCGCGCCGCCTAACGAGTCCACCTCCAGGCCGGAATCATCCGCCACTACAAGTCCCGGAACGATGCGCGAGATGGTCGCCGCTTTCAGGACCGCGTTTTCGGCAAAGGTCGTCCCTGTTTCCTCCACCAACGGAAGACCGTCGTGCGCGCTCGCATCCGTGATCGTGAAGCCGCTTCCGAGAAGCTCGGCGAGTTCGCGTGTCTTGTGCGCGTTGCGCGTGGCGAAAAGGAGATGGGTCATGCGCGATTTGCCGCGAGGGTGATTTGCTGTCTATCTCTGCCGATGAGCGAGCGCCGCAAACCGTATCCTTTCGACCAGCTGGAGCCGAAGTGGCAGACGCGGTGGGACGAGCGTCGCGCCTTTCATGTGCCGAATCCGGGCGAGCCGGGCTTCGACGCGACGCGGCCAAAGTTCTACATCCTCGACATGTTCCCGTATCCGAGCGGCGCGGGCTTGCACGTCGGCCATCCGGAAGGCTACACCGCGACTGACATCATCGCGCGCTACAAACGGATGCGTGGCTTCAACGTGCTTCATCCGATGGGCTGGGATGCGTTCGGATTACCGGCCGAGCAATACGCGATTCGCACCGGCCAGCATCCGGCGATCACCACGCGCGAGAACGTGGCAAAGTTCAAGACGCAGCTGAAGCGGATTGGTTTCTCCTACGATTGGGAGCGCGAGATCAGCACAACCGACCCGCGCTACTTCCGCTGGACTCAATGGATATTCCTTCAGATCTACAACTCCTGGTTCAACCCGGAGACGAATCGCGCCGAGCCGATCGCGACCTATCGCGGCGACGATCCGGATTCTGTCCGGCTCGCCTACGTCGCCGAAGTGCCGGTGAACTGGTGCCCGGACCTCGGCACCGTTCTCGCGAACGAAGAGGTAATCGATGGGAAGAGCGAGGTCGGCGGATTCCCGGTCGTGCGGCGGCCGATGCGACAATGGATGCTTCGCATCACGGCGTACGCGGAACGCCTGAGCGACGAACTCGAAGCGCTTGATTGGCCCGCCGGGATCAAGCTGCTGCAACGGAACTGGATTGGCCGAAGCGAAGGCGCTGAGATCGAGTTTGAGGTGATGAACGCTGCGGCCCGGCTGCGCGTTTTCACGACGCGACCCGACACGCTTTACGGCGCGACTTACATGGTGCTCGCGCCGGAGCATCCGTCCGTTGATCAGATCGCCACTGGCGAGCAGCGCACCGCAATCGCTGCATATCGCCAGCAGGTCGCGACCAAGTCAGATCTCGAACGGACGGATCTCGCGAAGGAGAAGAGCGGCGTTTTCACCGGGGCATTTGCGACGAATCCGGCGAACGGCGAACGCATCCCGATCTGGATCGCGGACTACGTGCTGATGGGCTACGGCACGGGCGCGATCATGGCGGTGCCGGCGCATGACGAGCGCGATTTTGAATTCGCGCAGAAGTTCGACCTGCCGATGCGCGAAGTTCTCTCCGAAGAGTCGCGGTCAATGGAAGGCGGTGAAGTGCCGTGCAGCATGCCGCCGCTGGTGTGCTTCTCCGGCGAAGGATTCGCGGTGAACTCGCCGCTGATCGACGCGCTGCCGACGGCCGCTGCGAAGACAAAGATGATCGAATGGCTGGAGGCGAACGGCCACGGGCGCCGCAATGTCCGCTACAAATTGCGCGACTGGCTTTTCTCTCGCCAACGCTACTGGGGCGAACCGTTCCCGGTCGTCTGGCGGGACGGAAAACATGAGGCGTTACCCGAAAGCGAGCTGCCGCTGACACCGCCCGACTTGGAAGACTTCAAGCCAACCGGCACCGGCGAACCGCCGCTCGCGAAGGCGAAGGAGTGGCTGCGCTATTCAAACGCGGCGCTGCGCGAGACAAACACGATGCCGCAGTGGGCCGGCTCGTGTTGGGATTACCTGCGCTTCTGCGATCCGACGAACGACGAGCGCTTCGTTGGCGAGGAAGCGGAGCGTTACTGGATGGGCGGCGAACAGCCCGGCGGGGTCGACCTTTACGTCGGCGGGACGGAGCACGCGGTGCTGCATCTTTTGTATGCGCGCTTCTGGCACAAGGTGCTCTTTGATCTCGGCTACCTGAGCAAGTCCGAGCCGTTCCAGCGGCTGGTGAATCAGGGGATGATCCTCGGCGAAGACAATCGCAAGATGTCGAAGCGCTGGGGGAACGTGATCGATCCGCTCGACGTGATCGCGGATTACGGCGCGGACGCGTTTCGTTGTTACGAGATGTTCATGGGTCCTCTGGAGCAGATGAAGCCCTGGAGCATGAAAGGGGTGGAGGGACTCGCTCGATTTCTCGCGCGGGTCTGGCGTTTGATCATGGATGAAACGCAGACCGGCGAGTGGGAACTTTCACCCGGCGTTCAAGACGCGCCGCTCGACAAGGCGCAGCAGCGCATCCTGCACGCCACGATCAAGAAGGTCAGCGAAGACATCGAAGCGCTCTCCTTCAACACTGCGATCTCGCAGATGATGGTTTTTGTGAATGCCTTTACCAACGCGGCCATCGTACCGACGTCCGCAATGCGCACTTTCCTCGTGCTGCTGAATCCGTTCGCGCCGCATATCACCTCCGAGCTTTGGGAGAAGATCGGTGCGGCGGGAGACATCACTGCGCAGCGCTGGCCGGATTTCGATCCCGCGTTGCTGGTCGAGGATGAAGTCGAGATCGCCCTGCAAGTGAACGGCAAGGTGCGCGATCGGGCGCGAGTGCCGATCGATGCGGGCGATGCCGAACTGGAGAAGATCGCGCTGGCCAATGAACGCGTGCGCGAATTTGTCGCTGGCAAGACAGTCCGCAAAGTCGTTAGCGTTCGGAACAAGCTCGTAAACGTGGTCGTTAGCTAAACAAGAACCCCTCAATATGTGGAAAGAATTCAAAGAATTTGCAGTCAAAGGTAACGCGCTCGATCTCGCCGTTGGCGTCATCATCGGCGTCGCCTTCGGTGCGATTGTCACCTCGCTGGTCAAAGACATCCTCACTCCCCTGATCGGTTTGGCGACGGGCGGTCTGGACTTTTCCAACATGTTCCTCGTGCTGAAAGCGGCACCTGCCGGCGGGACTTACGCGACGCCAGCGGAGGCCGCCAAAGCGGGTGCGGTCACGTTGAACTACGGCAACTTCATCACGCTGGTGATCAACTTTCTGATCGTCGCCTTCTGCATCTTTTTGATCGTCCGCATGATCAACAAGATGAAGAAGCCTACGCCGGCCACTGCGCCGGTTTCGAAGGATTGCCCCTACTGCACCATGACGATCCCGATCAAGGCGACGCGTTGTCCGGAGTGCACCACCGAGCTGACCGGCGGCAGCGCGGCCGGCGCGATGTCGCGCGTCTAAGCCTCGGCCGGTTCGACATCCGGCAGACGGAGAATGCGTTGCGGCGTGCACAGCCAGATCCGGCTCTCCGCTTCGGCTTTCCATGCCGCGCCAGCGGCCCAGGGCGAGAACGCGGGCAGGATCCAGCAGTTCCCGTTTTGGACGAATGCCGGGAGCTTCAGCCGCAATCCGGCGCCGTCGTGGACGGTGCCGGTGGGGTGATGATGGCCGATGATCTGGATCGCGTCGCCCGCGTTTGATTCGCAGTGACCGTGATGGAAGTAGAACCCTTCGGATTGCCACGAATCCCGAAGGCCAAGCGTCGTCGCAACCTTTCGGTCGTGGTTGCCGGCTAAGACGACCGGCTCGCAGAACTCAGCCAGGCGTCCGATCAGTGCCCGCGCATCGTCTGCCGCGGCGCGGTCGTGGACAACGTCACCGACGATGACGAGCTGCCGCGGCCGGTAGTCGTGGATCAAGGCACGCAGCCGTGCTTCGACCGTGGTCATGCCCCACATCGGGACGAGCCGTCCGGCCGCGCGCTGGCTGAGCTCGTACCCAAAATGCAGATCTGCAACGGCCAGCCACCGCTGTCGCTGGTGGAAGAGCGCGAGTCGGCCATCGAGCAAAACGCTCGGCGCAATGGCTGCTTGATAAGGAGGAAGGACGGACATGAGGCGGGTCGGGGGCGGGAAATTACTTGTTGCGACTTCCCGCTGCCACCGCTAAGGATCGCCCGATTTCCAAATGGCACATCTTCTAAGACTTACGTTATTAGCGGCGCTTGGATGCATCCTTGTGAGTTGCGCTGCACCGACCGCTCCGACCGGTGGCCTTGCTACGCGTACGGGCGTCCGGAAAATCAAAACCACCGCCTACACGCACACGGAAAGCGGAGGCGGGACAAATGCGATCGGCCAGCGCCTTTCCTCGGGCAGGCTGAAGAGCGCTTCCTGCGACTGGTCGCGTTATCCGCTCGGCACACGGTTCCGGGTTCTCAGCAGCGGTGATGAATACGTGATCGATGATTACGGCGGCGCGCTAGTAGGCACGAATACGATCGACCTTTATAAGCCATCCCGCCTTGAGATGCAGCGTTGGGGCGTCCGCCACGAGGACATCGAGATTCTTCATTGGGGCTCGACGGACGAGAGCCTGAAGGTGCTCCGGCAGCGGCGCGGCATCGGACGCGTGCGGAGGATGATCGCCGGCCTCGAGCGCGGGGACCAGCAGCAGCCGCGGGCGACCGTGCAGCCCGTCCACGCGCCGTAAGCAGGCGGGCCAGCGCGTTTCTTTTGACACGCCGAGTGGGCGCGTCCCTCTTACGCCCGTGAAGATTCTGGTCGTCGGAGGGGCGGGTTACATCGGCAGCATTTGCTCGGAGCTGCTGATCGACGAGGGGCACGAGGTCGCGATTTTCGATAACCTGACGGAGGGACATCGCCGCGCGATCGACCCCCGGGCGCGGTTTTTCGAGGGCGACCTCAATAGCGAGGAAACGATTGAGTCCGCGCTCCGCGACTTTCAGCCGGACGCCGTCATGCATTTCGCCGCGAGCGCGCTGGTTGGCGAATCGATGACCAACCCGTCGAAGTATTTCCGGAACAACATCGCGAATGGATTGAACCTGCTCGACGCGATGATCGCGACGGACGTGAAGCGGCTCGTGTTCTCATCGACCTGCGCTACCTTCGGCCCGCCCGAGCGGATACCGATCGACGAAACCTTACCGCAGCGTCCGATCAATCCGTACGGCGAATCAAAACTGGCGTTCGAGCGCATCCTCCGCTGGTACGACGAAATCCACGGTCTGCGCTTCGTCGCGCTGCGCTACTTCAACGCCGCGGGCGCATCGGAGAATTTCGGAGAGGACCACCGCACGGAGACGCACCTCATTCCGAACGTGATCAAGGTCGCGCTGGGCCAGAAGCAGTCGGTCGAGATCTTTGGCACCGACTACGAGACCCCGGACGGCACCTGCATTCGCGACTACATCCACATTCTCGATCTGTCGCAGGCGCACATTCTCGCCCTCAGCTCGCCGAAAAGTGAGTTCTACAATCTCGGCACGGGCGGCGGAACGAGCGTCCGCGAGATCATCGAAAGCTGTCGTAAGATTACCGGCCACGAGATTCCGGTTGTCGAAAAACCGCGCCGGCCCGGCGATCCGCCGCGCCTGATTGCAGCCTCGGCCAAGATCAAAAGCGAGCTCGGCTGGGAACCGCGCTTCCAGAACGTCGATGCCATCATCGAGAGCGCCTGGAAGTGGCACCAGAAGTTCCCCCACGGCTACCAGGACTAAAAAGAAAACGCCCGCGGAAACACGTTCCGCGGGCGCTCCAATGGATTACCTAACGAGGACTAAGCCGCTGCTTAGTGGTGGGTCGTCGTCGTCGTGGTGGTCGTCTCTTTCGTGATCTCGGCCACTGGCTTCTCCACCGTGATCTTGGAGATCACCATGCGATCGCCTTGCTTCACGTAGGTGTAATGAACCGGCATGTCCGAACGCAGCAGCTTCATGTCGACGGATGCGCCAGCCGGATCCACAACCGAGACGTCCTTCGAGTAGTAATACTTCACCGGCGCGCTGCTCGATTCCGTGCGCATGCTGATGTAGTCGCTACCCGGGGTGAAGGTCGTGATCGTGCCCGTGCCGTCCAGCGAGCTGGTCGTGGTCGAGGAGCTCACGCCCGTCGTTCCGCCAGTTGTCGTTGTCGCGCTGACACCTGTGCCTGCACCGGTTGTGGCGGTGGTTGTTTCGTGAGTGGTCGTCTGCGCGAAGCTGCTGCTCAATGCTAGAGCGGTCACTGCGCCAACGGCCAACGTTTTGATCAATGTATTCTGTTTCATATTTGTCCTTTTCCTTGGTTAAACGGATGCTCTCCGCTGTGCTGACATCCGACTGCTCCAGCTCAGTCTTTATTCACGGGAGCACCCTCTTTTCGGAATGGGAGCACGGCGCGGTTGCATCCCGCAGAACTGCTGTCGCCTAACCCAATGCAACCACTCCCCGGTTTCCGTGACTTCCTTCCGGCCGATTGCGCAACGCGCAATTACGTTTTCGCGCAATGGCGTGAAGTGGCGCGCCGATATGGCTTCGTCGAGTGGGACGGACCTGTACTCGAGCCGACCGATCTTTACCGCAAGAAAAGCGGCAACGAGATTGTCGGGCAGCTCTTCAACTTCACCGATAAAGGCGAACGCGAAGTGGCGATGCGGCCCGAGCTCACGCCGACCCTGGCCCGCGTGGTTGCGGCCCACGAGCGCGCTTTCAAGAAGCCGCTCAAGTGGTTTTCCATCCCGCAATGTTTTCGTTACGAGAAACAACAGCGCGGACGTTTGCGCGAACACTTCCAGCTCAATTGTGACATCATTGGCG
>JALZAD010000125.1 GCA_030948555.1 Verrucomicrobiota bacterium
GCCTCCACCAATTCGAGGATCTCACGCTTCTTTTCCGGCGAGAGCGTCTCGCCATTCTGCCCGCCGCTATAACGCAGCTCGTCGCTTTCGCGGAACAAGCGCTCAAGCCGCGCCCGGCTTTGTTCATCGAGACGAAAAGCCGTCGCGGCGGAATCGGCGTCGACGCTGTTTGGATCGACGCCTCGCGCCAGCGCGGTCTTGAGCTGCACCGCGCGCGACGCGTTCGCGACGTAATCCTGCGCGCTGACGCCGTTGTGCCGCAGCTTCCGCTGCAGCTCAGCCGCTTCCTGCTGCAAGCGCGCAATCCGCGCATCACGATGACTCGCACGCGCCCGCTGCAAACGCAGGGCGATGAATCCAACCAGTGCGAGCAACGGCAGCAACTGCGCGAGCCAGAACGAACGGCGCGCATACATCGGCGTGAAGCTCTCGGTCGCCTTCGGCTGTTCCGTGATCTGGTAAAGGATGTCTTGTTCCTTCTGCGGAACGGCAGCCGGCGTCGCACTCGGCGGCGGCGTAGCCGACGGTCCAGCGGCGACCGCGGGCGTCGCAGTCGGCACAGGATTGCCTTCGATCTGCAACGGAATCTCGTCCGTCTTCAGCGTCACGTAGGCTTCCTTTACCGGATCGAAAAACGCGAAGGTGAGCGAAGGCAGTTTCGGTTTCCGTTCGTTCGGGCTCAGCACCAGCTCGAAGGTTTTCGCCCCGCTAATCCCCACATCATCGTCCTGCTTGAACTTCTCGTTAGGCGGATAGCTGTGCCAGCCGCGCTCGTCCTGCAGAACCGGCGCAGTCACGCGATCGAAGTTGCCCCGACCACTGATCGCCGACGTCACCGTGATTGGATCGCCGACCTGCGCCTTCTTCGGATTTGCGTCGGATTTCAGAGTGAAATTGCCGACCGCGCCGTTGAATCCCGGCGGTGCGTTCGCCGGCAACGGCTTTACCTCGAGGGTCGCGCTATTGCTCTTGAGCGGCACTTCTTTCGGCACCGACGGCGCGAAGGCTGGATCGTTAAAGAATTGGTCGAAGAACGGATCGTCGAATCCGCGCGGCATCTGCGGACGGCCGCCGCGCGCGATCCGTACCGTCGGGTTGATCTCCGCCGGGCCGACCTCGAGCTTGCCCGCACGCACCGGCGAGATCGCGGTCTTGAAGATGAACACCTGATACGTGCGGCCGTTGATCGTCTCTACGGTCTGCCGCGGCTCCGTCATCTTCTGCGCGGTGAAGCCTTGCCCGGCCAACTGCACGCCGCTGCCTAACGACTCCACTGGCGCACGCATATTCAATCCGAGCCGCACCTGCACCGGCACCATCTCGCCGACGTAGGCTGTCTGCTTGGGCAGGATCATTTCAATGAAGCCGATCTGCGCCGGATCAATGTTCGGATTCGTCGTGTTGTTATTTCCGCCGGGGCCGCCGCGTTGCGCCTGATTGCGCGGCGCGTCCGCGACGGTCAAAGTCAGCTCCGGCGTGCGCAAAGTTTTGCCGCCCGCTTCCACGATCTGCGGCGGAATCCTGAACGTCCCCGCGCGCAGCGGCATCACCGTGTAGTTGTAGGTGAAGCTGTAGCTCACGCTGAAGTTGTTCATGTTGTACTGGCGCGAAACACCAGCCGAACGGACGTCGAGCCCCTCGACGTTGATCTCACTCGGCGGCATCGGACTCGATGCGCCGGTGATCTGGATTTGGAGTTGAACCGGATGCCCGAGCGCAGTTTCAGATTCCGTGAGAACGGCGGTCACACTCGGATCCGCCGCGCGCGCAATGCTCGTGATCGAGAGCGCGAATAGAAGAAGGAAAAAGCGGAACGGCTGCATCGGTTAGAGCTTAACTAATAACCCGGAACGTCCTCGTTGCTCACCAGTCCTTTAGAACACGGCGGGCCGCTTTGTGTTCATCGAGCTGCACGTGCTGCTCTTCATCGCGCATGGCACGCAGCAAACGCTCCGCTTGTTGCTCAGTCATCTGCCCTTCCTGCTGTTCCGCTTCCGCCAGTTCCTGCTCATCTTTCGGATCGTTCGCCTTGTCGTCACCCGCGCCCTTCACATCACCAGTCGGTTTCTTCTGCGGAGATGCAGCCGCGGTGGGCGTAGGCGTAGCGCCTTCGTTGCCTTGGGTCTCGCCTTCACCCGGAGACGGAGTCGGGCTCGCGGACGAGTCGTTTTTGTCCGGAGAAGGAGATGGACTGCTGCCGTTTTCACCGGCGCTCGGTGAGGGGGACGCCTGTTCGCCGGCCGATGGACTTGGGCTTGCACCAGCCGGTGATGGCGAAGGTGTTTGGCCCGGCTGCGGGGAAGGGGAAGGGGAAGGGGATTGCCCGGGCTTCTGCTCCGACTTTTGCTGGCTGTCCTGCTTCTGGTCGGAATCGGATTTGTCCTGCTGCTGCTGATCCTGGTTTTGCTGCTGCTGCTGCTTGTCTTTGTCCTTCGAGTCCTGATCCTTTTTGTCCTGCTTATCCTGCTTGTCCTTGTCGTTCTTCTGCGGACTCGGGGAAGGCGTCGGTGTCGGAGTGGGCGACGGCTGTTGCTCCTGCTGCTTCTTCAGCTCCTCGATCTTGTTTTTCACAAACTCGTAGTTCTCCTTCGCCTCCTTGTTCTCTGGCTGGACCTTCAGCGTCTGCTCGTAATGCTGAAGCGCGTTCGTCCAATCTTTCAGTTTGTCGTCTGGCTTCTTCTGCGACTCGCCGCGCTGGTAAAGGGTGTTGCCGAGGTTGTAATGGCTCCGGCTCTGCAACTGCACGTCCGGCGAAAGCAGAGCCTGGCTGAAGGATTCCATCGCCTTGCTGTAATCCTTCATCTTGTAAGCCGCGGCCCCGGCATCGAACTGGATCTGATCCGTCGCGTGGGTGTTCGGATGTTCCTGCAAAGTTTGCTCGAACTTCTGGTAAGCCTCGGGGAAACGCTCGCTCCGGTATTCATCAAGGCCCGGCGAAGCGGCGAAGATGATTGCAGGCGCAACGAGAACCAGCGCGCTTGCAGCCAGCGCGACAGCTTTTGGGCGAGCCCGCGGCACGGCTACTCGACGGACCTTCTTGCGTTCCGTGATCAACATCGACGCCGCGAGCGCGAGCAACGCCGCGCCCAGCGGCCATTGAAACCGCTCGACCGGCCGCCGCGCAGTGCGTGTATCGATGTCGCCCGCCTGCATCCTGGCCAGCCCTTCACCATAGAGCTGCCGCATTGCGGCCGGACCATTCGTTAGGCCAACGTAGATGCCGCCGGTCGCCTCGGCGATTTCGCGCAGGCGGCCTTCATCGAGCTTCGACTTTACCACCTGGCCGTTCGGATCTTTGACAAAGGCAGTGCCGCCGCCCGCGCCCTGCAACGGAATGAGCGAACCTTCCGGCGTGCCGACGCCAACCGTGAAAATCCGCACGCCGGAATCGGCCGCTGTCTTCGCCAGCTTCACTGCCTCGCCCGTCAGCTCCTCGCCGTCGGTGAAGATGATGAGCGCGCGGTTTCCCGTGGCCGCTTTTCCGAACGTCCGCACCGCCAGTGTGATCGCCTCCGAGATGTTCGTACCGCCTTCGGGAATGATGTTGGTGTCGAGCTCGTTCAGCGACTCGACCGCGGCGTCATAATCGATGGTCAATGGCGCCTGCAGAAACGCGCGCCCGGCGAACGCCACCAGTCCGATGCGATCGCCGCGCAATTCGCGAATGAGATCCTGCGCTGCGAGCTTCACCCGCTGGAGGCGGTTCGGCGGCACATCATTCGCCAGCATGCTGCGCGAGGTGTCGACTGCGATGAGCAGGTCGAGCCCTTTGCGTTTCACGTCTTCGTAGGTGTAGCCCCAGCGCGGCTGGGCCAGACTAACGAGTGCTAGCGCGAGGCTAAGCAGGAGCAAGGCGAAGCGGAACGCGCGACGTCCGCGGCTCACGGTCGCGCCGAGTTGGGTCAGCAATCGTGGCGAAACGAATTGCCGCAACCGCGCTGCACTTCTGCGTTCCGCGCCCATGAAGAGGAACGCTAGTGCGGGGACCGCGAGCAAAGCCCAGAGCCATTGTGGGGCGCCGAAATTCATCAGGGCAGCTTCTTCCAGAGCGTTTGGGAAAGGAGCACCTGCGCGACGAGCAATCCGGCGCCCGCCATAATGCAGGCTGGGAACAGCTCGCGGTACTCCTGATATTTGTGCACGCTGATGGTCGACTTCTCGAGCTTGTCGACCTCCGCGTAGATCTCCTCGAGCGACTTCGTGTCGGTGGCGCGGTAGAACTTTCCGTCCGCGATTTTCGCCACTTCTTTAAGGCCGGCTTCGTTGAAGTGCACCGGCTGGTTCTGGTACATGAGGTTGCCGGAGAGATCGGTCAGGAACCCTCCGCGACGATCCGGCACCGGCGCTGGCGCGACGCCGTTGATCCCGGCGCCGATCGCGTAGAAGTGGACCTGCAGCGCCTTTAACGCTTCGGCCGCGGTGTTGGGCGGAATCTTGCCCGCATTGTTTTCGCCGTCGGTCAGAAGGACGAGCACATGGCTCTTCGACTTCTTGTCGTTCAGGCGACTCGCGGCCGCCGCGATGCCAGAGCCAATCGCGGTGCCGTCTTCGACCAGACCGATCTTGAGGCGATCGAGGTTTTGGATCAGCCAATCGTGATCCAGCGTCATCGGACTAACGACATATGGCCGACCCGCGAAAGCGATGAGTCCGATGCGATCGTTCGGCCGGCCTTCGATGAATCTGCGCGTCACTTCACGCACCGCATCGAGACGCGTCGCCGGATCACCGCCGACCGTGAAATCCTTGATCAGCATCGAGCCCGAAACGTCGATCGCGAGCATGATGTCGATCCCGCTTGCCTCAACCTGCGTGAGACTCTTGCCCAGACGCGGACGCGCGAGGGCGAGCGTAAAGAGGCCGAGACTAACGAGTAGTAACGCACGCAGAAACTGGCCCGTCCGCGAGGTGCTCGCCTTGCCGAGGCCGCGCAACACATTGGTCGACGAGAAGACCAGCGCCGCCGCCGGTCCGCGTTTACCGCGCAACCAGGCGATCAGCGGGACGAGCAGCAGGAGCAGCAGCAGCCACGGCTGCGCGAAGGTCAGCGCCGTGTCCGCCGGCAGGAGATGTCGCCAGTCACGCAACGGCAAGCTTTTGTCCTCCTTGCACGAAGCGGGTCGCTTCATCGAGCAGCAACTCGCTATCGGCGGTCGTTGCCTCGTAACGCGCGAACTTGATCAGGTCGCAGCGGCTCAAAAAATCCTCGAGCAACGAACGCTCGTCTTCCGAAAACGTGCGCGCGTTCGAGATCGCCTCGAGGAACTCAAACGATGTCTGACGCGTGATCGGCAGCTTGTATTCTTCGACGACGTAGCGTCGCAAAATATCGGAGACGCGGATGCTGAACTCATACGGCGTGACGTGCTCGATCTGCGTGCGTTCAAGTTCGAGCAAATCGAGCGCACGCGCGCGCGGCGACTTCTCCGGCGTCGGCTTTCGCATCCGTCGCATCACGGCCCAGACGGTCAGGCCAAGCAGGCACAGCCCGACAAACGAGGCCGCGAAGATGACCCAGGGCGGGACTAACGAGTAGTCGACCGGCGGCGCGATATCGTGAAATTCCTGCGCAAGCAGCGTCATCCCGAGCGAAGCGAAGCGCAGCGGAGGGACCCCGTAGCCGTATTGGCGACCAACCATACGTTCCCTTTGCTTCAGGCCCACTGTATCGCGGCGGGGTGTCTCGACTTCGCTCGACATGACTCGTTTCCTCAGCGGATGGCCATGCGCCGCTCGCGCTGCTTGAAGAACGCGCGCAAGCCGGGGAGATAATCCTCACCCGTTTCGAGCAAGATCGTGTCGATGTTGTTGCGGTGAAGGGTGCGCTTCAGGTCAGCGGCCTGCGCTTCCGCCAGCTCACGAAAATGGGTGCGCGTCGATGAGCTCGCGGTGTTGATCTCGACCTGCTCGCCGGTCTCCGCGTCTTCGAGCGTGATGATGCCGATGTTCGGAATCACCTTCTCGCGTTCGTCCTGCACGTGCACCGCGATGAAGTCGTGACGTCGTCCGCTGACCGCGAGTTCGCGCGAGAAGTCGCCCGTTTGGAAATCGGAAATAAAGAACATCACCGCTCGGCGGGTCAGCACCTTGTTGATGTATTGCAACGCGAGCGCGGCATTCGTCCCGCGGCTCTGCGGTTGAAAGAAAAGGATCTCGCGGATCAGACGCAAGGTGTGCGAGCGGCCCTTCTTCGCCGGGATGTAGAGCTCGACCTGATCGGTGAAGAGCAGCAGCCCGACCTTGTCGTTGTTCCGGATCGCGCTGAACGCGAGCAGGCACGCTACTTCTGCGGCGAGCTCGCGCTTTGATTGCGAGACGCTGCCGAAATTTCCGGACGCGCTCACGTCGACCACGAGCATGACGGTGAGCTCGCGCTCCTCTGTAAACTTCTTCACGAACGCGGTGCCAAGCCGCGCCGTGACGTTCCAATCGATCGCGCGGATTTCGTCGCCTGGCTGGTACTCGCGCACCTCGTCAAAGTTCATCCCGCGCCCCTTGAAGACGCTGTGGTAATCGCCCGCGAAAACGGTCTGCACGAGCCCGCGCGTCTTGATCTCGAGCGCGCGGATCTTCTTGAGGATTTCCGCGGGCGTCTTCTGCTCGTCATCCCGAGCCGAGCGAAGCGAAGTCGAGGGACCCCGTGGCATCAGCGAGCACCTCCCACCGGCTTTGTGGAGTGCATCTCAAGAAGGAGATCTCGCCATTCAGGATTTCTCTTTGCGATCAACGCGTCTTTCTTCGCACGCGACCAATTCTTGAGCTGCTTCTCACGTTCGATCGCGGGCCGTGGTTCGTGGTACGCTTCGCCGTAGACCAGCTTGTGCGCGTTGTATTTCCGACAGAACGCACTGCCCCAGCCCAACGAATGCTCTCCTGTGCGACGCTCGATAGTATAGGTAATGCCGATGTAGAGCACGGTGTTCCGACCTGCGTTGGCCAGCATGTAGACGAAGTAGTTTTGATGCTGGGTCATGGCAGGCGCGCTACGGCCACGGGGTCCCTCGACTTCGCTTCGCTCCGCTCGGGATGACGGCATTAGGGCACCGGTAATCCGGCGAAGATGCGGTCGATGATTGTTTCGCTCGAGATCGTCTCGGCTTCCGCTTCGTAGCTGACGATGATGCGATGGCGGAGGACATCGTGCCCAATGCTCTTGATGTCTTGCGGGGTGACGTAGCCGCGGCCGTTGAGGAAGGCATGCGCGCGGGCGCCGAGCGCGAGGTTGATCGTGGCGCGCGGTGACGCGCCGTAACGGATCAGGCCGTCGAGCTGCAGGTTGTACTTGGCCGGCTCGCGCGTCGCCCAGACGATATCGACGATGTAATCCTTCACCCGATCGTCGATGTAGATGCTGTTCACGATCGAACGCGCGGCGATGATCTGCTTCGGGTCGACGACGGATGAAACCGAGAGATCGGGCGCGGAGGTCGCCATCAGGTCGAGGATCTTCCGTTCCTCTGCTTTCGCCGGATAGCCGACGTTCAGCTTCAACATGAAGCGGTCGAGCTGCGCTTCGGGAAGCTGGTAAGTGCCTTCCTGCTCGAGCGGATTTTGCGTCGCGAGAACGAGGAACGGATCGGAGAGCGGGTAGGTTTGGTCACCGATCGTGACCTGCCGTTCCTGCATCGCTTCGAGGAGCGCACTCTGCACTTTCGCGGGCGCGCGGTTGATTTCGTCGGCGAGAATCAGGTTCGAAAAGAGCGGGCCGAACTTAGTCGTGAATTCGCCGCTGCGCGGGTTGTAGATCAAGGTGCCGATCAAGTCGGCGGGCAGAAGATCAGGCGTGAATTGCAGCCGCTGGAAGCCGGTCTGGATCGCGGCGGCCATCGTTTTGACGGTCAGCGTTTTGGCCAAACCGGGAACGCCTTCGAGGAGGATGTGACCGTTGGCGAGAAGGCCGAGCAGCAGTCGATCGACGAGGTATTTTTGCCCGATCACCACATGGCCAATCTGTTCGCGCAGCGCAGGAATCCATTGCCCGAGTTGCTGCACTTCCTGAGTGATTTCCTGCGTCGATTTCATAGGCATCTCTGAGACACGTAGCGGTGGAGAACGTTCGATCAAGCGGAGTAGTCGTCATCAAGATCGAAGTCGATGGACCCCCTGGGCCTAACGCTCGGCACCGCCACGGGGTCTCTCGACTTCGCTCGCTCCGCTCGAGATGACGGTCAGGTTTCCGTCCGCGCGCGCGGCGTCAACAAAACCGGCAGTCCAGGATACGGCTCGACCGAGCGAATCCGGCCTTCGATGTAGCGCGCGTATGGATCGCTGAGGAGCTTCGGCTGGTTGACGAAGAGGACGAACTTCGGCGGGCTGATCGCGCGCGCCGGATCGCTCGCGGCCTGCGTCGCGTAGAAGAGCTTGAGCCGTTTGTTGCCGATGGTCGGCGGCAGCGCCGAATCCATGGCGGCGCGGAGCAGGCGATTCAAGACGCCCGTGCCGATGTGTTTGCCGGCGGCCTTGCGGACTTCGTCGATGAAATCGAAAAGGCGCAGAACGTTTTCGCCGGTCGCGGCCGAGCCCACTAGGACCGGCGCGTAGTCGAGAAAGAACAGCTCGTCGCGGGTGCGGTCGATCAGCTCCTTCATGGCCGCGCGCGCACCGCGCGCCGGCTTCACCAGGTCCCATTTGTTCAGGACGACGAGCGATGGCTTGCGTGCTTCCTGGATCAATCCGGCGATGCGTTTGTCTTGCGACGTCACGCCGCTCGTCACATCGATCACGAGCACGCACAGATCGGCCCGGCGGATGGTGCGTTCCGCGCGCATCACGCTAAACACTTCGACGGACGTCGAGTGCTTGCTCCGCGCGCGCATGCCGGCGGTGTCGATGAGCAGGAACTTCTCGCCGGCACGTTCGTAGGCGATGTCGATCGCATCGCGCGTTGTCCCCGGGATGTTGCTCACGATCGTGCGCTGATCCTGCAGGACCGCGTTGATCAACGATGACTTGCCCGCGTTTGGCCGGCCGATGATGGCGAGCGCGAGCGGCGGGCGACTCGCGGCCTCATCGGACGGGATTGTCTCCGGCAGCAGCGAATCGATCAGCTCCAGTAAATCATTGATGCCTCGCCCGTGCGCGGCGCTGATCGGGATCAGCTGATCAAATCCAAGCCGCGCGAAATCCGCTTCGAGCGCATCGTGTTTTTCGTGATCGACTTTATTGACCACGAGAACGACCGGCTTCTGCGATTTGCGCAACATGCGCGCGAGATCTTCGTCGATCGGCGCAAGGCCGTGCTGCGCATCGACCACGAAAAGAATGACGTCGCTCTCTCGCATCGCGGCGTCGGCTGCAGTGCGGACTTCCCTGGTCAGCTCAATCTCACCTGCGCCGCCGATCCCACCCGTATCCCAGATGACGAACGGGCGCGTCCCCCGGCTGCTCAGCGCGGAAAGGCGATCACGCGTGATGCCGGGCTGATCGTGGACGATCGCGATGTTCCGACCCGCAAGGCGGTTGAAGAGCGCGGATTTGCCGACGTTCGGCCGCCCGACGATCGCGACTTTGCCCGCGGAAGTTTCCATGCTCACGGGCGTGTGGCGTTGGCATGACCGCCAGCGCCCAACTGCCGGATGCCGTCGAGCACGTACATCACGCCCGAGACGAAGGTGAAGAGCCCGGCGAGCGCCACGACATAGAGCAGCGGCATGAAGTGCAATTGCAGCATGACCCAGCCGATCGCGACCATCTGCAGCACGGTTGCGGTTTTGCCTGTCCAGCGTGGCCGCACCACGACGGTGCCGTTCAACAAATGCAGGACCGCGCTCCCGACCAGAATGACAAGGTCACGCGAGATGACGAGGACCGGAAACCAGATCGGCAACTGACCGGCCGATGGATTGACAGCGTTCCAGTTGATCACGCTCAAGGTGATGATGCCGCTCAGGAGCAGACCCTTGTCCGCGATCGGATCGAGGATCACGCCGAGCTTGCTCCGCTGATTGAAATGCCGCGCGACGTAGCCGTCGAGTCCGTCGCTCACGGCAGCGATGAGGAAGGTCAGGATCGCTGCGAAGCGGAGCCATTCCTGCGGTCGGCCCGCGTGGACACTTTGCCCGTAGTAAATCGCGAGGGTGACGAACACCGGGATCATCAGGATCCGGACGATCGTAATTTTGTTCGCGGTCGTCATGGGTCGGACGATTCAGGGTTGCGTGACGCGAGACGCATCGCAAATGATTTGGTCTGCGCTGCGACCGCCGTAAGATGAGCGCGCTGCGCCGCTGTGGTGAAATGGCAGACACAACGGACTTAAAATTCAAAGTTTGGCGTTGTCGAGAGTTGTCATTCACACGCCTAAAAGCGCGACACTACGAGGGAGAAACCGCATTTCGCTGTAGAAGACTCGGCAGTTGCGAGAGCGCAATTTTCTATCCGCTGTAGTACAAAGTGTAGCACACCACCTGCAGCGACGCACCCGCCCGTCACCATCTGCCGCCGCGGTCGAGCTTCGCTGCTAAGCGGATCAGCGGGAAGAAGAAGACGTGACGGGAGACGATCACAATTCCAGCAACCATCATGAATGGCACGGACAACAACAGCGCGCACGCGGACAAAAAAAAGGCGAGCACGATGTTGACCGAAGGATGGTCGGGAAAGACGCTGGCATGCCAAAGCGCATCCCAGAATCGCCAGTACGTTGCGGGCGGCAACTGGATGGATGAGGAAGTGGTGGTAGACAATGGCCGGTGACGAGTCGCAAACCGGACGATACCCCGGCGTCGCATCGCAAGATGATTGAGGAGATCAGCGAAGGCGGCACGCCAAGCAGAAGGCGAGCGCGACGTAGCGGTCAGCGGAGCAGAGGTCCAACGGCTGCGCTCTGCGATGGTGCCGCGGCTGCCTGTTTGCGAAAAGCTCTCGCTATCCCGCATGCGCGCTGGTATTCCCACGAGCACATGAACCGCAACATCTTCTACATCATTGGCG
>JALZAD010000017.1 GCA_030948555.1 Verrucomicrobiota bacterium
ACCGGATCTGTTGGATTCACGCCGTAGAGCAGCGCGGCCAGCAGTCGCGTCGCGGCAAGCGACGCAAGCAAACCAATCGTTAGGCCGACCGCCGCGAGGCCCATCCCCTGCCGCAAGACGAGCGCGAGCACCTCGCCGGTTTGCGCACCCAACGCCATGCGAATCCCGATTTCGCGGGTGCGTTGGCTCACCGAATACGCCATCACGCCGTAGACGCCCATCGAAGCGAGCACGAGTGCGAGCAGACCAAAGCCGCCGAGCAAAACCGCGCCCATCCACGACGGCCAAAGCGCAAAGGCCATGTGATCGGCGATCGTTTTTTCATAGGTGATCGGGATCCGGGTATCGAGCGCGCGCACGATGCGATGGGCTTCCGCGAGCACAGGTCCGGGCGCGCCCGTCGTCTGCATGAAAAAGGTGATCGCACCCTTCGGCGCATCAGCGAGTGGCAGGTAAACCATGGGCGATGGCGACTCGCCGAGCGTGACTGCTTTCGTATCTCTCGCGATCCCGACGATCTCGACCGATTCGCCTTTGAAGAAGCGAAACCGCCGACCGACCGCCTGATCGCCCGGCCAGAACTGCCGCGCCATCGCTTCGTTCACAATCGCGACCCGCGCGCCGTGTTTCTCGCCGTCGCTCGCGGTGAATTTGCGGCCGCGCAGCAACGGCACGCCGAGCGCGTCGAAGTAGGTCGGAGAGATTGCGCCGACATTCGCGAAGCGGCGATTCAGCTCATCGTCGGAGTCGCGTCCTTCCACGTAGATCGTCTTCCCGCTGCCGCCGAACCCGAGCGGGACCCATTCCCCCGCGGCCGCAACACGCACGAGCGGATTGCGCTGCAACTGCTCGACCAGATTCCGGATTGTCTGCACGGCGCGCGTGCTGCCATAGCCGGCGAGATTCAGGTCGACCGTCAGCAACGCGAGGTTCGCGGTGTGAAATCCTGGATCGATCGCCTGCGCTTTGTGGAACGCTTTCAGGAACAATCCCGAGCCGATGAGCAGAAGAAGCGACGCGGCGATCTGCGCGATGACGAGGAGATTGCGCATGTTCCAGCGCGCGTTGCCCGCGCCTTGGGTTGAGGCGCGCTCACGCAAGGCGGCGATGAGATTCCAGCGCGCGGTCTGCACCGCCGGCGCGACGCCAAAAATGACTCCGCTGAGCAGCGCGATGGTGAAGGCGAAGAGGAGAACACGCACGTCGGGCGAAGCATCAACCGTCAGTGGCACCGGGGTGGCAGGCAGCAGTGCGAGCAGCACATCACCGAGCCAGTAAGCCATGACCAGACCGCCCAGACCGCCGAGCAGCGAGAGCAAAACGCTTTCGGTGAGCAGTTGCCTAACGATACGTCCGCGGCCTGCGCCGAGCGCGAGTCGCACCGCCATTTCGCGCTGCCGCGTGGTCGCGCGCGCGAGCAACAGATTCGCTACGTTCGCGCAGGCGATGAGGAGAATGCTGCCCGCGGCGACGAGCATTAGAACCGAGACGCCCTGCAAATCTTTCTCGCTGTTCGGACCGACCAGACCTTGCGTTTTAGCCTGGTCTAACGAGACCAAAACCACGCTGCGATCTTTGTTCGCGTCCGGATAGGCGCGCGCGAGCCGAGCCGCGAGCAGGTTCATCTCGCTCTCCGCTTTCGCGCGCGGCACGCCCGGCTTGAGCCGCGCGACGAGGTTCAACATCAAGGCGCGACGGTTCTCAAACCAGTCCTGCGTGCCGGGCGTGATCCAGGCCCGCATGGCGTTCGGAACCCAGAGATCCGGCGCCACGCCCACATCCGTTCCGGTGAAGCTGGCGGGCGCGACGCCGACGATCGTGTAGCGCTGCCCGTTAAGAGTGACCGCGCTGCCGACCAGCGCGGGATCGCCGCCCAATTTCTTCCAGAAGCGATGCGAGAGGACCACCACGGGAAACGCATTCGGCGTCTGATCTTCCTCCGCCGAAAAGCCGCGCCCGATCTTCGGAACAACCCCGAGTAGCGAGAAATAATTCCCGCTCACCATCTCGGCGAAAACGCTCGTCGTCTCGCCACCACTCGTTAGGCCAACGGAAACGAACTGGTAGGAAGCGATCCCGTTGAAGACTGCGCTGCTCTTCGCGTAATCGACGAAGTTCAGATACGAGTTCGCGGCTTTCCCGTTGCGCGCGTCGAGCGTGTAGATCTGCACGAGCTGCTCGGGATGCGAGACCGGCAACGGCCGCAGGAGGACGGAATTAACAAGGCCGAAGATGGTCGTGTTCACGCCCACCGCGAGGGCGATGGCGATGAACGCGATGATCGAAAACGTCCGGCTTTTGAGGAGCATTCGCATCGCATAGCGGATGTCCTGGATCATCGATCAGTAGATGTTTTCGATCCGGATATTCCCGCTCTGCGCGCGCAACGTGATCGTGTTCGCCGCCTCCTCGCCCATCGTCCACTGCAACGCACGCGCGTCGCCGTTTGTCTCGTCTTTCACGAACTGATTACGGATCCAGCCGTCGCCGGTCGCCGCGTCGAAACGCGCGTTCGCGTTCTTCGGCAGCGCGACGTGCACATCACCGCTCGTGCTCTGCGCTTTG
Source organism: Verrucomicrobiota bacterium (assembly GCA_030948555.1). Classification (GTDB taxonomy): domain Bacteria; phylum Verrucomicrobiota; class Verrucomicrobiia; order Chthoniobacterales; family UBA10450; genus JACCTI01. The sequence continues at coordinate 2,566 of JALZAD010000017.1, forward strand.
ACGTCGAAGGCGCGGCTTTCCCACCAGTAAAACGCGACCTCGACCCCGCCGCGCGCGAGCGTGAGATCTGTCGTGGTGAAGCAATTCTTGGCCAGGATCCGACCATTCGTTAGGCGCACATTGACGCCGTCGCCGCGCAGTCCTTCGACGATGACTTCACCGTTCTCCACTTCGAGCAGCTTAATCGTGCAGGTCTGCGGAACGAGCAGGACGTAATCGACCGTGCCAGAGCGGTCCGCCAGGCTGAGCCCGCCAGGGTTCGCCGGGAAAGTGGTTTCGATCGTGGCGGCGTCGCCATTCACCGTCACGCCCACTTTGATCTGGTCGAGGCGCTCCTGCGTGTAGGCCTTCTTAATTGCGGTCAGCTTGATGACGTTCTGATCTGAGCCGTAGATGTGCACCGTGCCGTCGGCCAAACGGAGGGTCAGCGCGACGTTCGCAGTCACCGGGTAATCCTTGCGCTCGATCTGCTCGAGCGGCTGTTTGGCCGCGGCGGATGCAAACGCGACCAGCGACAAAAGCAGGATCTGCAGAGACAAGGGGGCGAAGTTAATCATGACGAAGAGCAACCATCGGATCGACGCTCATGGCGCGGCGCGCGGGCACGAGCGTTGCGATCAACGCGGCGACGAAGAGCAGCAGGACGACACCGCCGTAGGTGACGAGATCGGCAGCGCTGATTCCATAGAGCAGGCTCGCGAGGAGTCGCGTTCCGGCGAACGCCGCGACCACGCCGGCCGCGATACCTAACGAGACCAGGGCAAAGCTTTGTCGCAGGATCAGCCGCAGCATGTCGCCGCGTTGCGCGCCGAGCGCCATTCGGATACCGAGCTCGGTCGTCCGTTCCGCCGTGATGTAAGCCATGATCCCGTAGAGTCCCACCATCGCGAGCACGAGCGCCGCGCCCGCGAAGACCGCGAGCATTGTCATGCTGAAGCGGCGATTGTCGAGGGACGACGCGACCAGCTGCTCGAGGGTTTGGAACTTCGTCGGCATCTCAGGATTTTGCGCGTGCGCTTCACGGCGCATCGCGGCGATCAACGCCGCGGGATCACCGCGCCCGCGCAGCACGAGCGAGAAATCAGCCGTCGCGCCGGGCCGCTGGAAGGCATTCACGTAGATGGTCGGCTGCGGTTCCGCGTCGAGCGCGTTGTCATGTATGTCGCCTACCACGCCGACGACGGTCAGCGGCCGCAGATCGCCATCCATGTTTCCGAATTCAAGCTGCTTCCCGATCGGATCTGCGCCCGACCAGTAACGCCTAACGAGTGATTCGCTGACCACGCAGACATGCTGCCCGTCCGGAGTGTCCGCTTCCTGAAATAATCGCCCGCGGCGCAGCGGAATCCGCAACGCGGCGAAGTAATCGGCACTCGCCGCGCGATACTGCGCGTCCGCCGTCTTGCCCGTTCCCTGCAAGGCGAGCATCTGTTTGCTGAACTCCGCGATCGAAGCGGGAGCGCTGCCGCCGTCGAGCATGAGGAAGGTGCCGTTCGCGCCGCTGCCGCTCATCGGCAACGCGTTGACGCCGCCGACTGCGATCACGCCGGGGATGGTCTGCAAACGCGCGATGAGCTGCTGATAAAATTGCGCGAGCTGGCGCATCGCCGCGGGATCTTCCGCTTGCGGCATCGAGACCGTCATCGCGAGCGCGCTCTCCGGCTCGAAGCCCGGCTTCACTTCGATGAGTCGCTGGAAGCTGCGACCCAACAGGCCCGCGCCGACGAGTAGCACTAAAGTAAGCGCGACCTGCGCGATGATCAGGCCATTGCGAATGCGACGCGTCGCGCGGCTGCTCGACGAACCGCGACCTGCGTCTTGCAAATCGATCTGCCACTGGTGCTTCGACGAATGCAGGACCGGGACGATCCCGAGAACGAGTCCAACGAGAATCGCGATCGCGAGCGTGAACAGCAGCACCGTCCGATCAACGACGACGCCGCCGATCCGCGGCAGATTGCCGTGATACAACCCGACAATCAGGTCGACGCCCCAGAAGGCGAGCAATGAGCCGAGCACGCCAGCGACGAGCGTGAGCAGAAGCGATTCGGTGATGAAATGCGCGGCCAGTCGCGAGCGCGAAGCACCGAGCGCAGCGCGTAAGGCGATCTCCTTCCGCCGGGAAGTTGCCCTAACGAGTAGTAGATTGCCGACGTTCGAGCACGCAATGAACAGGAGCAGACCGACTGCGCCGCAGATGACGAACAGCACACCGCGAACGTCTTTCACCATGCGCTCGCGCAACGGTGCGGCGCCGAAGCTGACTGCGTCCGTCTCTGAACCATGCTCGGTTTTCATCTGCTGACCGATCGCGGCGATCTCCGCGCGCGCCGCGCCTAACGAGACATCGCCCCGCAGCCGACCGGCAGCCCGCCAGTTGTGTGCGCTGCGTGACTCGTTAGGCGGATTCAGCTCCGCGGGAAACCAGATCTCTGCCTGCGGCGGAAAGCCGACGCCGGGCGGCAGCACGCCGATGACGCTGAAGCTGCGGTTGTCGAAGCGCAGCGACAACGAATCGAGATTCGGCTGTTCGCCTAACAGGCGCTTCCAAAACGCGTAGCTGACGACTGCCACCTGCTCAGGTTTGTCCGTGCGCCCGAAGACGCGGCCGACTTGCGGCGTGACTCCGAGGACGCGGAAGAAATCAGACGATGCCCGGCAAACATTCACGCGCACCGCTTCGCTGCCGCCGGCCACGGCCTCCGGGTAGGCGCTGTATCGCGCGAGCGCTTCGAAGCTGCGACTGCGCGCCGCGAGATCGGCGAAGTTCGGCTCGGCAAAGGGCATGGCCCGGCCGGAGTTGCTGGTCTCGCTCAGCTCCACCATCCGCTCCTGTTGCGGATACGGCAGCGGCCGAAGCAGGACCGCATTCAAGACGCTGAAGATCGCGGTCGCCGCGCCCATGCCGAGGGCGAGCGTGATGATCGCGACGAGCGTGAAGCCGGGCCGCCTGAGCAGCGAGCGCATCGCGTATCTCAGGTCATTCACAACGCAGGGCTTCCATCGGCTGAACTTTCATCGCGCGCCGCGCCGGGAAGTAGATCGCGGCGAGCGCGACGCCGAAGAGCGCGAGCGTGACGGTGGCGAACGTCGCCGGGTCCGTTGGTTCGATTCCGTAGAGCATTCCGCGTAACACGCGCGAACTCGCGAAGGCGCCGCACATCCCAACCGCGCCACCGATCGCGGCAAGTGTCAGTCCATGTCGCAAGACGAGGTGCAGAATGTCGCGACGTTGCGCGCCAATCGCTATCCGCACCCCGATCTCGTGCGTCCGTTGCTGCACCAGATACGCAATCACGCCGTAGAGACCGACCGCGGCGAGCAACAGCGCGACACCCGCGAAGACACCGATGAGCAGCGCATTAAAACGGCGCGCCCTGAGCGAGACCGAAATCACCTGGCTGACCGGCTGCACCTTCGGGATCGGAACGAGCGGATCTACTTTCCAGATCGCGCGCTTGAGCTGCGCAATGGTCGCGTCCGAGCGGTCGTTCGTCCGCACCACGAACTCGCTCCAGCGTTTCCATTCCTGGCCGGATTGCGCGTAGGGCGTGTAGATGGCGGGCTCCTCCGTTTGCGCGAGCCCGAAGTGCCGCACGTTGCCGACCACACCGACGATGGTGATCCACGACACCCCTTCACTGCGGGCCCAGCGGATGCGCGCGCCGAGCGGATTTTCACGCCGACGAGCAGCGCGTCCCTGGTGTCGTTAGGCGAAAAGGCGCGGCCGCGCAGGAGCGGGATGCCCATGACCCGGAAGTAGTCGCCGGCGATGCTGCGGTTGTAGAGTTCGGGCTCCTCACCGACCGCGAACGGCGCCCGGCCGTCGATGACAAAGTTGTGATTGATCGCGTTTCCGCCGAGCGGCAGCTCGCTGATCATCGCGGACTCCACGCCGGTCAGACTGTTCATATTCTCGAGCGCCTGCTCGCGGAATTGCGTCTGCCGCGGCACGTCCTTGTAGCGCGCCGCGGGCAGATCGATGCGCATCGTCACAAGCCCCTCCGGCTTGAACCCCGGATCAACGCTCGTTAGGCGCCAAAAAGCTTTGCCGAGCAACCCTGCGCCCGTGAGGAGGACGAGCGCGAGCGCCAGTTCGACAATGACCAGCGCGCTGCGCAAAGGCGAACGATGACTCGTTAGGCGGCGTGTGCCGCGGGACAGGACGCTGTTGATTTCAACGCGCGTGGCCTGCCATGCCGGCACCAGCCCGAAG
>JALZAD010000172.1 GCA_030948555.1 Verrucomicrobiota bacterium
CTGGAACGTCGAGCTGAGTGACTGATCTTGCCTTCGTAGACCACTCGCTAAGCGTGTCATCCTGAGCCGCGAAGACGGCGAAGGATCTCGCACAGCGGTGGTAGATGACCTTTACGCCCGGCGTGTGATCAGCAGCGAGTAGGTGAGATCCTTCGGCGTCTTCGCAGCCTCAGGATGACGTGCTTATCTCGTCGCGGCGACAGGACTACTCCCGATCGGCCGCAGCGCGTTTAGTATCGGCTGCGGATAAACGCCGAGCGCGACGATCAGCGCCATTAAGGCGATCATCGTTGCGCGTGAAAGCGAGCTCACCGGAATTGCGACGCTGTCGGTCGGCTCTTCCCAATACATCGCGCGCACCACTTTCAGATAGTAGTAAAAGCCGCACGCGACGGTGATCACGCCAATGATCACGAGCAGTGTTTGATGCTGCCGAATCGCCGCGTCGAAGATGAAGAACTTGCCGAGGAATCCGGCGGTGAATGGAATTCCAGCGAGCGAAGCCATCGCGAGCAGCATGGCGAAAGAGAGGAACCTCGAGCGTTGCGCGAGGCCGTTGAAGTCTTCGATCCGATCACCTGCGTAGCTCGCGACGGCGACGAGGACAGCGAAACTCAGGATCGTCATCAGCAGATACGAGACGAGGTAGAAACTCACCGCGGCGCCTGAGAGCGAGACGACGCCGACGAGCAAATAGCCGGCGTGCGCGATGCTCGAGTAGGCGAGGAGACGTTTTAGGTTCGTCTGCGGGAGCGCGGCGAGGTTGCCGTAGATGAGCGTGAGCGCGGCGACGCCGACGAGCAGCTTCTGCATTTGCGGGAACATGAAGAACGGCTCAAGCACTCGCAGCAGCACGACAAAGCCGCCGGCTTTCGACCCGACCGACAGGTAGGCTGTCACTGGCGTCGGTGCGCCTTGATAAACGTCCGGTACCCAGATCTGAAATGGCACCGCAGCGATCTTGAATCCGAGTGCGACGAGGACGAGCGCCATTCCGAAAAGCGCCGGCGCTTGCTCCACTCCGCCACCGCGCAAAACCGCGGCGATGCGACTGAGATTCGTCTCGCCGGTAACGCCGAAGATCCAGGTGATGCCGTAAACGAGAAAGCCCGTGGAGAGCGCCGACAGGATCAGGTACTTCACGCCGGCTTCGAGGCTGAGCGGATTGCGACGCGTGAAGGCGACGAGCACGTAAAACGACATCGTCACCACTTCGAGCGAGACGAAGATCATGACGAAATCGATCGCCGAGGCCATCCACATCAAACCGGCGCAGGTGAAAAGCGGGAGCGCGAAGAACTCGCCGAGCCCCGCTTGCTTGGTAGCGCCGTGGATCGTCTGACGCACGATCGGTGCGTAGTCGATCATCATGATCAAGATGAGGATCGTGGTGCCGAGTGCGAAGCGTTTGAAGAAGATGGCAAGCGCGTCGCTCGTGTAGAACGGCCCGTTCGCCGCCGGATTGATGAAGAACGTCGCTACAAAAACGCCGGCGAGTCCGAGAATCGAGGCGTAGGCGAGCGAGCGTTTGTCGATGCCTTCAGCAAATGCGTCGATCATCAGCACAACGAAGCCGAGCACCACGACCGCGACTTCGAGATAGTACGCGTCGATCATGTTGTTGCCCGCGAATCACGCAAATCAATGCGAATGAAAAGAGATGGTAGCGATTGTGCGATCACGCGGTGCTTTGATTCGCGTCTATTCGTGTGATTCGCGGGCTCGTTTCTTAAGAACGTGTCGATCATTTCTCGGCAAAATAAGTGCGGAACGTCGGCGCGAGGATTTGCACGAACGTCTGCGGGTAGCAGCCGATCCAGAGGGCGGCGGCGATGAGCAGCGCGGCGGGCCAACGCAGCGTGCTGCGCATGTCGGTCAGCGTGGACCAGCGGTCATTCATCGAGCCCATGAACGTCGCGCGATACGCGCGGAGCATGTAGACGGCGGAAATCACGACGCCCCATAAGGCGAGCAGCGTCGTCACCTGGTAGGTGTGAAACGCGTTCAGGTCCGCCCCATTGCGGAAAGCGCCGAAGAAGACCATCACTTCGGCGGCGAAGTTGGCGAAGCCGGGGAGGCCGATGGAGGCAAAGACGCCAATGCCGAAGAGGAAGGAAGCGAGCGGCATCACTTTGCCGAGGCCGCCGAGATCTTCGAGGAGGAGGCTGCCGGTGCGTTCGCGGATTTGTCCGGCGATGGCGAAGAGGAGCGCGATCGAGAGTCCGTGCGCGAACATCAGGATCGCGGCGCCGTTTGTGCCGATGATGTTGCCGCTCGCGATGCCGAGGAAGATGTAACCCATGTGCATCACGCTCGAGTAGCCGAGAATCCAATCGAGCCGCTTCTGCGCGATCGTGACCAGGCCGACGTAGATGATGTTGCCTAACAAGAGGATGATCAGCAGCCACACCCAGTGGCGTTGACCTTCCGGCAACATCGGCACCGCGATGCGGAGCAGGCCGTAGAGGCCGAATTTTTTCAGCACGCCCGCGTGCAACATCGCGGCGGGTGCGGGCGCGGAGGCGTACGCTTCAGGCGCCCAGGTGTGGAACGGGACGAGCGAAATCAGGATGCCGAAGCCGATCAACAGCAGGATGTAAATGTTCTGCTGCGCGGCGGCGGGGATCTGCGCGGCTGCGGCTTGCAGCTGACGCAGATCAAACGTGCGCGCCGCTTCCGGCACGCTGCGGTAGAGCATGATCAATCCAATGAGCAGAATGAAACTGCCGGTCGCGAGATAGATGGTGATCTTCCACGCGGCGGTGTAGCGATTGCCGCTGCCCCAGATGCCGATAAGCAGAAATGTCGGGATGAGCGCGAGCTCGTGGAAGGCGTAGAAGAAGAAAAGATCGAGCGAAGCAAAGGCGCCGATCGCGCCCGCGGAAATGAAGAGCAGACACGCATAGAACGCGCGTGTTTTAAAGCCGTCATCCCGAGGCTGGCGCAGCGCGCCGAGGGACCTCTCATCCGCGCTGCTGATCACGCTCTCGGCCGCAGTTGAACCATCACCCTGTGCGAGGTCCCTCGCCGTCTTCGCGGGCTCGGGATGACCTGCTCCCATTGTGGGCGCTGCGAACCACACCGCTGCGACCGTGACGATTGCTGTCAGCAGCAGCATGATCAGGCTGAGGCCGTCCGCGCCTAACGAGAAGTTCAGCCGCCAATCAGCGCTAATCGGGAGACTGGTGATGTAGTTAAACGCGCCCGGCTGGAAGCCGATAAACGCGCCGATTGTTGCGAGCAGCGTTGCGGCTGATGCGAGCAGCGCAGTGGTGCGCGCGGGCGAGCCGAGCAGAATCAGCGCGGCAGCGAGGATCGGGCAAAAGACGATGAAGAGCAGGATCATCGGAAAGATCGGCTGGGGAGATTATCTGCCCGCGAATCACGCGAATTGACGCGAATCGAAGAGGAAGAAAGAAAGCTCCTTCTTATTCGCGTGCATTCGCGTGATTCGCGGGCCGTTTCTCGTTTAGAAAGAAGGATCATCCGAAAACGGTAAAGTAGATGAGGCCAACGATGCCGAGCCCGAAAAGGAAAGCGTAAGCCTGCAGGTTTCCCACTTGCAGCAACCGCAGCAGCGCGCCGACGCCATAGGTGCCGCTACTCGCGCCGCGCACCGCGCCGGCGTCGAGAATCCAGCGATCAAAGAACGCGGAGATGTTCGCGAGCAGGCCTTGCGTCGCTGCGATGAGCCGCGCGTAAAGCTCATCGAAGTAGAGGCGATGCTGCAGCGCGCCGACGTGCAGCGGATCGGATTCCCGATTGCGATACAGGACGAAGCCGAGCACCACTCCCACGATCATCGCGCCGATCGCGAGCATCGGGACGGTTTGCACCGTGTGTTCATCGTGCGGCAATTTGAGAAACCGCGTCGCGAAGAAAGCGAATCCGGCGATCGCAGCCGGAATGGCGAGCACGACGAGCGGTCCGCTCATGACGAACGGCGATTCCTTGCCGTGCTCCGCGTGTTCGCTGCGCGGTTTGCCGAAGAACGCGACCACCATCAGTCGCGTCATGTAGAAAGCGGTCAGGAATGCGGTGAAGAGGCCGAGCCAGAAAATGGGCGGGTTCTTCTCGAAGGCGAGGGCGAGGATCGCGTCCTTACTGAAGAAGCCGCTGAACGGCGGACAACCAATGAGCGCGAGGGTGCCAATTAGAAACGTGATGAAGGTCACGCGCATACGGCCGGCGAGGCCGCCCATGCGCCAGATGTTTTGCTCGTGATGGAGCATGATGATGACTGAGCCGGCGCCGAGGAAGAGGAGCGCTTTGAAGAAGGCGTGCGTGAAGAGGTGAAACATCGCGGCGTCACCACTCGTTAGGCCAACGGCCATGACCATGTAGCCGAGTTGCGACAAAGTGGAGTAGGCGAGGATGCGCTTGATGTCGTTCTGCTGCGTCGCGATCAGACCGGCCATGACCGCGCTGATGGTGCCGATCCATGCGATTACCGTCAGCGCTTGCGGCGAGGCTTGGATGAGGAAGCTGACGCGAACGAGCATGTAGACGCCCGCGGCGACCATCGTCGCGGCGTGGATCAAGGCGGAGATCGGCGTCGGGCCTTCCATGGCATCGGGCAACCAGACGTGGAGCGGGAATTGCGCGGACTTGCCGACCGCGCCGCAGAAGATGAGCAGCGCGGCGGCGGTGAGGGAGCCGGGATGCGTCGTGATCGTGCCCATCTTGCCGGCGACTTCGCTGAATACGACCGAGCCCGTCGCGCTCCAGACCATCAGGATTCCGAGCATGAAGCCGAAGTCACCGATGCGATTGGTGAGGAACGCCTTGTTGGCGGCGTCGGCTGCGCTGTCGCGCTCGAACCAATGCCCGATGAGCAAATAGGAGCTGACGCCAACCAGCTCCCAGAAGATGAACATCATGACGAAGTTGTTCGCGAGCACGATGCCGAGCATCGAAAACATGAAGAGCGACAACGACGCGAAGTAGCGCGACTTGCCCGCGTCATCGCGCATGTAGCCTAACGAGTAGATGTGGATGAGTGCGCCGACGCCCGTGACGAGGACGAGCATCGTTTTGCTCAAGCCATCAATCGTGAGGCCGAGCGGGACGTAGAAGACGGGGCGGAGATCGATCCAGGTGAATTGCGCGGGCGGTGCATCCGCCGAAGCGAAGATCATGCAGCTCAGAGCAAAGCCGATCACCGCGGCCGCGACGGAGATCATCGCGCTGACGTTGTGAGACCGCTTCGTCGCGAGGACGATGGACGCGGCGCTAATGAGCGGCAGGAGGAGGACCAACCAGGGCAATGTTGAATTCATTTTTATTGCCCGCGAATGACGCGAATTGACGCGAATGAATCAGAAGGAGACATCAGCCACGTCATCTGGTTTTCGTTTGCTTCGCGTCTTTGCGATCCGCTCATGCTCTAACCGTGGATAATGGCCGAAGTTCACAAGCAGCCCGAGTTCGAAGCCTGTCGCGTGAAGATAGTTCAGCAGTTGTGCGCGATGCTCGTCGATCAGCTTCGATACGGCTTTCAGCTCGACGATGATCTTGCCGTAACAGACGAAGTCGGCTTGATACGTTTGCTGCAAGGTTCGGCCGCGGTAGCTCAGCGTTAAGAGCGGCTTTGCGATGGCCGGAATGCGCTGATGCTCGAATTCGAGTTGCAGGCACTCCTGGTAGACAGGTTCGAGAAAGCCGCATCCCTTGTCGTTGTAGACTTCGAAGCAAGCGCCAACGATTGCGAAGCTCTCCTGCTTGTAGATGATCTCGGCCATCTCTTCTATTCGCGTCCATTCGCGTGATTCGCGGGCCTAAAACTTCAGCGTGCTGATGTCTTCGACGTGCGTCGTCTGACGCGCGCGGTAAAGCGCAACAATGATAGCTAGGCCGACCGCCACTTCTGCGGCTGCGACGGTGATGATGAAGAAGACGAAAACCTGCGCGTTGTAGTTTGGCAGGCCGTTCGCGACGCGATAGCGCGAGAACGCGACTAACGAGAGGTTGGACGCATTCAGCATCAGCTCGAGCGACATGAAGATGATGATGATATTGCGCCGCAGCATCACCCCAGCGAAGCCGATCGTGAAAAGCGCGCCGCTAACGAGCAGATAATTTCCGAGGGTCGGCATTGCTTAGCGGAGCTCGCGTTTGCTTAGCACGATGACGCCGATGGTCGCGACCAGGACGAGCACGCCGATGATTTGGAACGGCAGATTGTAGCTGCCGAAGAGGAGCAGCCCGATGTCGCGGACATCGTCTGTGCGCGTGGAGGAGAGCGGCGGAAATGCTTGGTTCGCGCCGCGGAGTTGGCCCACGACCAGGTAAATCTGGAGAAAGAACGCGAGCGCGACGGCGCCGCCGCCGATCGTCGCCGTGAGGTTGATCTTGCGACGTTCTTCGGCACGCAAGTCCAGCAGCATGACAATAAAGAGAAACAACACCATGACGGCGCCGGCATAAACCAGCACCTGGATGATGCCGATGAAGAAGGCGTCGAGGCTCATGAAGAGCGCGGACAATCCGAGGAAGCTCATGACGAGGCAGAGGGCGCTCGCGACCGGGTTGCGGTTGAGCACCACGGCGGCGCCGAAGCCGAGCATCATGACGGCGAAGAGCCAGAAGAGGAAAGCGGGCATTTGATTAAGCCACGAATGAACACGGATGAAACACGGATTGCCCAACCGTCATCCCGAGCGGAGTCGAGGGACCCCGTAGCGGCATCGCGCGTACGCCACGGGGTCTCTCGACTCCGCTTCGCTCCGCTCGAGATGACGGCTCTTTGTTCATCCGTGGCTGCTACTTCTTTTCATTCCACTTCAGCACCACGCCGTTCATGACGCCGCCAAGCTCAAGCAGCTTGTCTTTGTGGTGCACCATCTCTTCGCGAGTGAGGCCAGTGATCGCATAATCCTTGCGCAGAAAGATGGCCTGCTCGGGGCAGACCTCTTCGCACATGCCGCAGTAGATGCAGCGGATCATGTCGATATCGAACTCGTCCGGATACTTCTCGACCTTGGCGAATTCGTCGTCGCTCGGCAGCTCGCCGGGAATGATCTTGATCGCGCGCGGCGGGCAGATGAATTCGCAAAGCTGACACGCGACGCAGCGGATGCGACCGGCGACATCCTTCACCAATGCCGGCGCGCCGCGGTAATGTTCGGGCAAGTGCGAATCCCACTTCTCCTCGGGGTATTGCATTGTGACGTGCGTCTTGCCGCTAAGGTAGCGGCGCAGGTGGCGAAAGGTGATCACGAGACCGCTCATGATCGCGGGAAGGTAGATCTTCTCGCGCCAGTTGAGATTGGGACGTCGAACGGTGATCGCCATTGCTCAGGAAAAAATTCGGAAGCCATGAAGCCATGAAGCGGCTTCGCCGGTTACTTCTTTTGCTTCGCGCGTCCTCGCGCTCACCCGCTTCGCTGGCCATGTCGCACCGCTTCCCGCGGGCTCCATTCCTGGTTTCCTGGTTTCCGAATTCATTCGTTAGCCGGCATGAACGCAATGATCGCGGCGGCGATGAAGATATTCACCAGCGCAATCTCAAAGAAGAAGATCCAGCCGAGTCGCATGAGCTGGTCGTAGCGGAAGCGCGGCAGCGTCCAGCGTACCCAGATGAAGAAGAAGAGTAGCGCCGCAATCTTCGCGAAGAAGGTGAAGATGTTAAACAAGCCGCCGACCACGCCATGCCAGCCCGGCGCATTCCCGGTCAGGTAGAACCAGTGGAAGCCGCCGCTGAACGACGGTAGCGGCAAGTGCCACCCGCCGAGGAACAGCGTCACGATGATGGCGGAGCCGGTGATCATCGCGATGTATTCGCCGAGGAAGAAGAGGCCGAATTTCATCGAGCCGTATTCCGTGTGGTAGCCACCGACCAGCTCGGTCTCGGCTTCGGGCAAGTCGAAGGGGAGGCGATTGGTTTCGGCGAAGATCGCGATCGTGAAGACGATGAAGGAGATGAACATCGGGACCGCGAGAAGCCATTTCCAAATGTTCGTCCAGTCGCCGATGAACGGCGCGATCATCCAGCCGTTTTGGATTTGATAAGTGACGATCTCGGTCAGGCGCAGTTTGCCGGTTAGCAAAAAGATCGGGATGACCGCGAGGCCTAACGAGAGCTCGTAGGAGATCATCTGCGAGCTGGAGCGGACACCGCCGAGGAATGGAAATTTCGAGTTCGACGACCAGCCGGCAATGACGATCCCGTAAACCCCTAACGAGGCGATGGCGAAGACGAAGAGCACGCCGACGTTGATGTCGGCGATGACCATCGGAATGCCGAAGAGTGTGCTCCCGAAGGGCACGACCGCGAGCGTGGTGATCGCGGGAATCATCGCGAGGC
>JALZAD010000181.1 GCA_030948555.1 Verrucomicrobiota bacterium
ACAGATCGCTGGTCACCGGGAATGGGGACCCGAACCTCGCGTCTCAGAGCGCCACGACCTCGCTCGGCGGCGGCATTTACTTCTTTGGGACATCGCTGACCGTCACCGATTCGACCGTCTCGGCTAATCAAGCAAATAACGGGGGCGGGGTGTACGTCAGCGTCGTTAGCAGCGCTGCGGTGTCCATCACCAATTCGACCCTCCGGGATAATAAAGCATGGTACGCCATGGGGGGCGGGGGGCTTTACCTGAACTCGGGGAAGGCGACGCTCACCAATTGCACCGTCTCACAAAATTCCGGTCTTGGATCTGGGAACGTCGGCGGCGGAATTTTCCTGCGCGGCACCACCACCTTAACGCTGATCAATTCCAGCGTCGCTAACAACAGCGGAGGCACGGCCAATCCCGTCACCTACGGTGGCGGCATTGCGATCGACAGCCTTGGCACCGTCAATGCCCGGAATTCGATTATCGCCGGGAACAGAATCTACGGAAGCAACACCCCAGCGCAGTTCCAAGGCACTCTGACTTCGCAGGGCTACAATCTGATCAGCAGTAGTCAGGGAATGACGATCACCGGCAACACGACCGGCAATATTGTCCCCGCAGGGTCAGCCGTGATCGATGCCAAGCTCGGCCCGCTCGCAAACAATGGCGGCCCGACCATGACGCACGCCTTGCTCACCGGCTCGCCCGCCATCAACGCCGGCAACACGGCAACCTCGCCTAATACCGACCAGCGCGGCGCGGCCAGAGTCGGCACTGCGGACATGGGCGCCTTTGAGTTAAACAACTCCGCGAACGGTGGAACTTTCCGCGCCCAACTACCCGATGCCGTTGTTCAGACACCTTATAGTTACACGCTTGTTCCGAATAACGGCGCCTTCACCTACTCGCTCAGCGCTGGTGCACTGCCGAATGGTATTACGTTAACGACTAATCCCGCGCAGAACGGCGTGGTCGCACTCTCCGGCACGCCAACTGCCGTCGGGACTTACGATTTCTCCATCACCGCCTCCAACGGCACGAACACAGCAGTTACCAATTACACCATGGTGGTCGTCCCGGGGCCACCGATCATCCCGACGGTGGTTGTCTCGCGCCAGCTGCACAACAACGTTCCCTACGACATCAATCTGCCGCTGACTGGGACTCCCGGCGTGGAGTGCCGCAGCGGCGGAGCGACGAACGCCTACCAGCTCATCCTCAGCTTTGCCGGGCCGATCACTTACACAGGCGCAACCGTGACGAGCGGCACGGGATCCGTCACTAACTTGACCGGCACCGGGACAAACAGCGTGACCATTAACCTAAGTGGTGTAACCAACGCGCAAAGAGTCACGGTCACGCTGGCCTCAGCAAGCAACGGCACTGCGACCAACAATGTGGCCGTGACTATGGGAGTATTAATGGGTGATACGAATAGCGACGGAGTAGTTAATTCGGCGGATGCCACCATCACGCGGAACTACTCGGGCCAGGCGACGAACGCGACCAACTTCCGAGCCGACTACAACACGGACGGTGCAATCAACAGCGCGGATGCAACCATCGCCCGAATTAACTCCGGCAGCGGATTGCCGGGGGCAGCGGCGGTCGAATCGCGCATCCCTCGTTAGGCAGAGTCGATCTCAATCGAGCACGATCTGCGTGAGGTTCTCTGCCATGCTGTCGCCTGGTAAAACGCCAGCTTCTCTCGGCGATTCGGACACCCGCACGTAACTACGCCCTTTCCAGTTCACGCCGCTCCGCCGCAGGTAGCGCCACAGTCCGAACCATTGGATTCCACAGAGCGCGAGAATCGAGAGCGGGTGGAAGAAGCTCGCCGGGATGGGCTGGTGAAAACGCCTCGCCGCCTTTAGCCGAGTGAGAACGACAAGCGTGGCAGCTGTCAGCGCGCAGAGAAACTGTAGCGAGGTGAGCAGTGGACTAACGAGTAGTAGAACGAACGGTAGAACCTGGCCGCCAACTAGGAGGAGCGTTACCGGAAGAATGCGCAGCGGCGCGCCGAGTCCCTCGTGTGTGTTCTTACTTAAGCCGCGCCAAGTTTCCGCGTCGCTCCGATACATCCGGCAGGTGGCGAGCTCCGTGGCGTCGAAAAGGTCGGTCTGAAAACCGGCTTCACGAAACGTTTTTGGCAAGGCGAGACCGTCGTGGATTTTGCTGCCGATCGCTGCGTGACCGAACGCTTTGCGATACGCCTCTGCCTCCGCAATCACGAGCTGACCGCACCCAGTGGCATAAGCTGAATGGCGCGATTGCCGCATGCGTCGCAGCGGAAGAAATCCGAGCAGCACAAAGTGGATTAACGGAATCAAGAGCCGCTCGGAAAAGCTCCCGAGTTCCTGGCGTGGAAGACCGCTGGCCAGTTGTGCGCCGCTCCCAGCCAGCCACACACGGAGGCTCGTCGCTGCGTTTGGGGCGAGTCGCACATCGGCATCCACGAAGATGAGCAGCTGACCTGTCGCGGCTTCTGCGAGTTGCGAGCACGCCCAGTTCTTTCCACACCAGCCGGGAGGAAGCGGGCTGCCTTCGATTAAGTGAAGTCGCGAAGAACGCGCTGCTCTTTCAGCCACGATCTCGCGTGTGCTGTCGGTCGAATCGTCATCGAGCACGAAGACTTCGGCGCCTTCATTGGCGAGCGCCGCGTCGACTGCCGCCGCGATATTGTGCGCCTCGTTGCGCGCGGGAATCAGAATCGCGACATCATCAGCGCTCCCGGATTGGATCTCCGGCGGAGAGAAGACGCGCAGGTTTCGCGCGAACAAAATGGCCGGCCCGGCAGCGAGCAGAAGCGAAACAATGGCGAGCGCGGTCACAGCTTCGAATGCGCGACCGAATAGCTCTTCCCGCGCGACTTCGCCCGCGCGCGGTTCCACGTTTGGTAGACACCGCCGACCCCTTCGCGTCCGCCCAGGAGGGTCATCCACTCGCGGCCATCGCGACGCAGCGCGGCCGCGCTAAGATGATCCTGCACCGTGACGAGAGCACCTTCGAAAAGGTGCGTCGTTTCTGAAACGGAAAGCCCGTCGTTGTTACCCATTACGACCGGTTCGCCAAAGCTGACGAGAACCTCGGGGAAGCGCTCTTCCCAAAACGGATACTCGATGGCAAGCGGAAGGAAGGCCGCGCGCGGAACGCGACCGGCGATGTGACTCAAGCCGCGCTCGAAATGCAGCGGACGTTCACGGACATCCGCAAACTTTCCCTGCGGCGTGATCCACAAAGCGTTCGTCGGCGAAGCGAGGATGTTGTCCGACCGGCGAAGAAACTCACGCGCACCGGCCGCGCCTTCGTCCACCGGGAAAAATCCCAAGCGGGTGAAGAAGCGATATCGTCCGAGCGCTTTCGCGTCGATCGGTGCAAAAGATTGCCGCGCGCCGAAAAAGCGACGGGCGAGTAAGAGACAGACAAGCGGGTCCCACCATGATGCGTGGTTCAGATAGACGACCAGAGGCAGCCCCGTGACAGAACGCGGTATGCCGGTCCGAAGCAGGCGCACCCGATGAAAGTGTCGCCGCACATATCGCGCTGAATAGCGACCGAACCACTCAACCGCCCACCGCGAAACAGACGACTCGTTAGGCAGTCTCTTCTGCATACGCTGGCTCACGCGGAACGGTAGCACCGCCTTCATCCGCGTGCAGCGCGTCAGCCGCGATCCAGCCGGACATTAAGACCATCGGCATGCCGGGGCCGGGATGTGCCGCGCCTCCGCAGAGATAAAGTCCGCGTAGATCGGGGCTGCGGTTGCTTGGCTTAAATGCGCCGAGCATTCGGCCGTGACTGGCCAGCCCGTAGATCGCGCCCTTCAGCACGCGATAACGCTCATGAATGTCCTGCGGCGTGAGCGCGCTCTCAGTCACGATTTCGCCTTCGAGATCCAAGCCCGCGGTTCGCTTTAGCTTGTCGAGAATGGTCGCGCGATACGCCGGCAGCATGCGCTTCCAGTCGTGATGCGGGCGCAGGTAAGGGGTGTGGACGAGGACGTAGAGCGCTTCGCCGCCGCGCGGAGCGACGCCCGGTTCCGTCATCGCCGGTGCGCAGACATAGCACGTCGGGTCGGGTGCCGGCTCGCCTTTGCGATAAATGAAATCGAACTCTTTGTGCGGATCGTCGGAGAAAACGAAATTGTGATGCAGCAGCTGCGTCTGGCGATGCTTCAAGCCAAGATAAAGAACTACGCCGGAACACGCCGGTTCGTAGCGACGTCGCCGTTCGA
>JALZAD010000025.1 GCA_030948555.1 Verrucomicrobiota bacterium
GGCGAACCATTTCCACGCACGCACCGGTGCGCGAGAACGCCGGACAAGCTTCAACCCGGCCGCAGCGAGCAGCAGCGTGCAGATCAGGCTCAAGGTCTCCGACCCAACGCAGTGCGCCAAGGTGTAGAAGGCCGTCGCGCCGGTCCAGAGCACCGCGAGCGCAATGCGAACCAAAGGCCGGCGGGAGATCGTCGCGATGAGTAGCCAGCTTGCGAAAACGAAGGCGGCTTGTTGCAGTAGGATGAGCAGAAACACGCCCGGATCGGTGAGCCGCGGCTGCATCAGGTCCGCGCTGAACGCATGGAACGAGCCGCTGCGGATTGCTTCGAATTGCGCGCCAATCCACAACGGCAAGCGAGCCACAAACGGATAGAGCGGTCCGTGTCCCAGATAGGTCGTTCGCACGGGCGAGACGGTCACCTGGTTGTAAGCATCCACGTCGCGCCAGAGCGGCGGGATTGTGGCGAGCAGCCAGATCGACGGCGCGGATAGAATCAGCGCCGCGAAGATGTCCAGCACGCGCCGCTGAAAATTCGTGAGACGCCGGCGAGGCTTGGCTGAACTTAAGTGCATGCGGTGGTCAATCGGACGGCGGGTTGTCAGCGCATCTGGCCGCAGCTAGCTTCGCCGCGATGGCAGATGATCGCTGGCGTGCAGCAATGTTGCGCTAGAGGAAAGTCCGAACACCATACGGCAGCATGCCGCGTAAAACACGCGGGCGGCGTTCGCGCAAGCGGACGTGGACGGAAAGTGTCGCAGAAAATATACCGCCGTTCTTTGGCAACGGAGAGCGGTAAGGTTGAAAAGGCGAGGTAAGAGCTCACCGCGCGCGGAGTAATTTGCGCGGCAGGAAAAACCCCATGCGGTGCAAGACAAAACAGAGGGAGGGCAGCCGGTCCGTTTTAATCCTCGGGTTTCGTCGCATCACGTTGCGCGCGAGCGCAGCGGGCATTCCGGAAACGGGATGAGATAAATGATCATCCGGTCGCTTCGGCGGCTGACAGAATTCGGCTTATCGCTGTCACACATGAAAGGCGCTTTCGGAAACGAGGGCGCCTTTCTCTTGCCCAGGAATTCGCGGCGACTAGCCGCGTGTTGCGGAACGATACCGCGTTGATGCGTGCTCATCGGCTTTTTCTGCGACTTGGGATGTTTACGGTTTCAATGCTTCTCCTCGGCGCGTGCGTGCAACCGAACGCGCCGCGCAAACGCGGCGCCTATTACGCCCGCCCGGCCGATATCTTCGACCACACGCCGTCGCGCGATGTCGGCGCGACGGCGAGCCGTTAGAACAAGATCAAAATTCATCTCGCGCTAGCGTAGCGCCGCGATAGCCTCCTGGCGCACTGGCCCGCGCCTTGTCGCGATGGCCTCTCGCACGTCCCGTTCACAAAGAGCATCATCAACATGCCCGTCCTCGGAATTACCGGCGGCATCGCGACTGGTAAGAGCGCCTTCTTAGCCCAGCTGCGCGAACGGCTGCCGTCCGCTTTCTACTTCGACGCCGATATCGCGGCGCGCCAGTTAACCGACAACGATGCCGACGCGCAGGCTGCGATCCGCGAGGCTTTTGGCGCCGACATTTATTCCGCAAGCGGCGACTTGAATCGCGCTCGGCTCCGCACCATAGTTTTCACCGACCCGGAAAAGAAACGCGCGCTCGAGCAGATTCTGCATCCGCGCATCCGGCGTCAATGGAGCCTCGAAGCCGAGGGCCGACGAACCGCGAACGAGCTTTTTTTTGCAGACATTCCTCTTCTTTACGAAACAGGCGGTGAAGCCTTGTGCGATCGCGTCGTCGTCGTCGCCTGCAGCGGAGCCGTGCAACTGCGGCGCCTGACCATGCGTTCTTCTCTCAGTAAAACTGCCGCCGCCGGGATGATTGGTTCGCAGATGCCGCTCAACGAAAAGATCGCCCGCGCCGACCACGTGGTCTGGAACAACGGCGCACTCGACACGCTCGCGGCGCAGACTGAAATCCTCGCGCGCACCTGGTGCGACTCGCAATGAACGACGAAGTAGTTATCGAAGCTCAGCCCGACGCCGCCACGACCGTCGCAGCGCAGGCCGCCAAACGTCCGGCGACGCTCGATATTAACGCGCTCCATCAGCTCGCGCCTGAGGAGTTGTATGAGCTATGCCAGCGCTTCGACCTGCGGCTGCATCCCGGCCGCACGCGCCACCAGATCATCCTCGATCTTGTTCGTTGTGCGCTGAACCAGAACACCCGCGTGACGGTGAAAGGCTGGTTCGACCAGGTCGCGGACACGTTCGCGCTCCTGCGCTACCCTGCCTTGAACTTCCTTCCCGTCCCCGAAGATGTCGGAGTTCCGCGGAACGCGACGCAACACTTTAGGTTCCGTCCCGGCCAGATGATTAGCGGCACGGTTCGGCTTCCGCGGGATCGCGAGAAGACAATAATGCTTGATGAGGTCATCTCGATCGAAGACCTCCCGCCCGCCGAATGGCAGGAGCCGGTCGCTTTCGACAACCTCACGCCGCTCTTTCCGGAGGGCCGCATCTTCCTCGAGAACGCGAAGACCGGCTCGGTTAGTGCACGCGCGGTGGATCTGCTCACGCCACTTGGCCGCGGTCAGCGCGGGTTAATTGTCGCGCCGCCGCGAGTCGGGAAGACGATCATGTTGAAGGAGATCGCGAAGGCGATTCGCATCAATCATCCCGAGATCGTCCTCATCATCCTCCTTGTCGATGAACGCCCGGAAGAAGTCACCGACCTCGAACGCGAGGTGGATTGCCAGATCTACAGCTCTACTTTCGACGAAACCGGCATCCGCCACGTCCAGGTTGCGGAGCTAGTCCTGGAGCGCGCGAAACGGCTGGTCGAACTGAAGCAGGACGTCGTCGTGCTACTCGATAGCATGACGCGACTCGCGCGTGGTTATAACGCGCTTCAGCCTGGCAAAGGACGCACCATGTCGGGCGGCGTTGAGTCGAAGGCGTTGCTTAAGCCGAAGAAGTTCTTCGGTTCCGCACGCAACGTCGAAGAAGGCGGCAGCCTTACCATTCTAGCCACCGCGCTGATCGACACCGGGAGTAAGATGGACCAGGTCATCTTCGAGGAATTCAAAGGCACTGGAAACATGGAGCTGCATCTCGACCGCTCGTTAGTCGAGAAGCGGCTTTACCCGGCCATTCACGTCCAGCAATCCGCCACCCGGCGCGAAGAACTTCTCTACCATCCCGACGAGTGGGAACGGGTCAAGCTACTGCGCAAAGCGATGGCGCAGCTTCCTCCGAT
>JALZAD010000199.1 GCA_030948555.1 Verrucomicrobiota bacterium
GCCCGGCCACGTGCATAGCGAGGCTTACGGCATCAACGAACGTCGCCAGGTAGTGGGCCTCTCATGCGATGCGGACTTCGCCGATTGCCGCGCGTTCGTGTGGGAAGACGGCGTTATGCGTGACCTCAATGACCTGAAGCAACCCGGCTATGCGGCGCGGCTCGAACAGGGCAAGGACATCAACGACGCAGGCGAGATCACCGGCCGTGCGACGAACCCCGCGACCGGTATGCGCACCGCGTTTACCGCCACCCCCGCGCACGTCGACTGAGTTTCGGAGAAACAGCCACTGCCGGGCGGCTTAACTGTCGCCCGGCAGTTTTGCTTTCCGCGGTCTCTTCGCGGCAGGGCTGAAGCGATCGTTCTTATTCGGTTGAGCCGAGCGCACCTTCGGAGACAATGCGCCGCGTTGAACCCGGATCTGCTGCAGTCTCAGAGCCAATCGCTTTCGCCACTTGCGTAGCGGCGCAACCAGCGGCGGCTTCGCCTTGGCGTCCACGCTGTTGCTCATGGGTATCTGGATTCCCTTTGCGGCAGGTAGCCCGGATATCGCTCGCGAGAACGGGCCGATCGAAGCGCTCTAGGATGTGTTCCTCGGCGTTTCGCTCGTCGTGTTACTCGTCGCAGTTCGTGGCTTACAACACACGGACTCGTCCGTTCCATGATCAACGGCTCGATCAAAAACGGACTGCTCGTGCTCGCGTGGACGACCGTCGCGGTTGTTTCTCTTCGCCGGCTGCGCAGCGTCTGCGGCGAGCTCGTGCGATGGCTTCGCCACCGTGCGGGCAAATATCTCGCGCTCGGCTGTTTCCTTTACCTGTTCGGAGCGGTGTTCGATCGATTATTGCTCGAGCACCACGAAGCTCTCGAGGAACTCTGCGAGCTCGGTGCGACATGGCTGATGTTGTTAAGCGCGATCGACGCACGGAACCTATGGCGCGGTGCTTCGTCTCCACCAGAGATCGAGCGCGATATCTTCGCGGCGTGAAAATGGAGGCAAGGGGATTCGAACCCCTGACATCCAGCTTGCAAAGCTGGCGCTCTACCAACTGAGCTATGCCCCCGTGAGAGATGCGGACTCTAAATTGCCGGACGTGGATTGCAACCCCGCGGACGCGCGCGCCAGCGCACTGCGCAAGATCACCTGGCGGCTGATCCCCTTCCTCTTTGTCCTCTACGTCGTGGCGTGGCTCGATCGCGTGAACGTCGGGTTCGCCGCCTTGCAGATGAACGCCGACCTGAAGTTTAGCGAGACCGCGTTTGGCATGGGCTCCGGCATTTTCTTCCTCGGCTACTGCCTCTTCGAGGTTCCGAGTAATCTGATTCTCGCCCGTGTCGGTGCGCGTCTTTGGATCTCGCGAATCATGATCACGTGGGGCCTCATCTCTGTCGGGATGATGTTCGTGCGAACGCCGACCGCGTTCTATCTGCTGCGCTTTCTGCTCGGTTCCGCGGAGGCGGGTTTCTTCCCCGGTGTGATCTATTACTTGAGCCTTTGGTATCCGAGCGGGCATCGCGCACGAGCGATCGCCGCGTTTATGACGGCGGTGCCGGTGACCGGGCTAATCGGCGGACCGCTTTCCGGAATGTTGCTCGGCTTCAGCGGCACCGGCGGCCTCGCTGGATGGCAATGGCTCTTCCTCGTCGAAGGGGTGCCCGCGATTGTGCTCGGCATGGCGGTGCTGTTCTACCTGCCCGCGACACCTGACGCCGCGCAATGGCTCACGCCCGCTGAGCGCAACTGCATCGCAAGCGAGCTGGAACTCGACCGCGCAAGCGGGAAGACCACGACAGATCGCACCGCGGCCGCGCTTACCAATCCCACCATCTGGTTGCTTGGCGTCATCTTCCTTCTCGTGACAATCGGATTCCTCGGCTACTCGTTTTGGTCACCGCTCATCATCAGATCGCTCACCGGCGCGAGCGATCTCGGAGTCGGCTTCATCTCCGCGGGAATCAGCGCCGCGACGATTGTGTCCATGCTCTTGAACAGCGCGCATTCCGATCGGACGGGCGAGCGCCCGCTCCACGTTGCCGCGGCTTTGTTCGTCATGGCGCTTGGCTGTTTCGGCTGCGCGATGTTCCACTCGCCGATCGTGGTCCTTGCTTTCCTCGCGCTGATCCCGATCGGCCATTGCTCAGCCTACGGTCCGTTCTGGTCGATGCCGTCGCGCTTCCTCAGCGGTGCCGCTGCGGCCGCCGGCACGGCGATGGTCGTGACCATCGCGAACGTTGGCGGCTTCGTCGGTCCAACGCTGATCGGTTACTT
>JALZAD010000216.1 GCA_030948555.1 Verrucomicrobiota bacterium
AGACGCTCGATCCGGGGCCGGCGAAACATCGCATCGACGATCCACATCACGATGCCACCGATGAGCAGAGCGCTGCCCATCACAACGAGGCTTTCGAGATTTTTGCCGATCACCTTCTTCAGAAGAAACGAAGGGATCGCCGTGACGACGAACGCGACGAGCGTGAGGCCGAGCGGATGGGTCAGGAAGTTTTTGTCACGATGCGCTCCGCTTGGAAACGTCCGGATGAAATCGAGTAGCTGCTTCCGAAAGAACACCGGCAGCGCGAGGATGGCTCCGAGTTGAATCACGATGCTGTACATCTTCCAGAAACTGTCGCCTAACGAGAGGTGAAGCAGTGCCTCCGTGATGCGCAGATGCGCGGTCGAGCTGATCGGGAGGAACTCGGTCACGCCTTCGACGATGCCGAGGAGAACGGAGAGAAGATAATCGTTCATAAGAGGTAGGGACGCCGCGCTGCGGGGTCCGAGTGGCGGGAGATGGAGAGCGATTTCTGGAGTTCAGGGATGAACGCAACGCGGATCGGACGGCGCAGCGCGCCGTCCCTACCGTTCTCAGGTGCGCGGCTCGCGAGGAAAATCACCGCGCGACAATAGGAGGCAGCTTCGAAATCGCAAGCTCGCGCCCGCCGCGAAATGCGTTATCATCTGGGCTCTCGAAAACGCTGTCACCTCAGCGCCTGAGCTGCGGGCGCGCCGGCCGGTGGCAGGATCGAAACGGATCAAGATAGAATAGCTAAAACAATGTACGACTTTCTCATCGTCGGCGCGGGTTACGCCGGCAGTGTTCTGGCCGAGCGCCTCGCACGCGACGCGGGCAAAAAGGTTTTGCTCGTCGATCGCCGCTCGCACATCGCGGGCAACGCCTACGATCATCCCGACGCTTCGGGCGTGCTCGTTCATCGCTACGGTCCGCACATTTTTCACACAAACTCGAAAGAGATCTTCGATTACCTCTCGCACTTCACGGAGTGGCGGAAATTTGAGCACAAGGTGCTTGCCGAAGTGGATGGCCAGCTCCTGCCGATTCCCATCAATCTCGACACCGTGAATCGCCTCTATGGCTTGAATCTCGACTCCGCCGGGTTGGAGAAATTCTTCGAATCTGTCCGCGAGCATCGGCCGGAAATCCGCACTTCGGAAGATGTCGTCCTCAACACGGTCGGACGCGATCTCTACGAGAAGTTTTTCCGTGGTTACACGCGCAAGCAATGGGGACTCGATCCATCCGAGCTCAGCTCGCAGGTCACCGCGCGCATCCCCACCCGCACGAACCGCGACGATCGCTACTTCGGCGACACGTATCAGTACATGCCGCTGCACGGCTTCACCCGCATGTTCGAGAACATGCTCGATCACGAGAACATCGAGATTCAGCTCAACACTGATTACCGCGACGTGAAGGACTCAGTGCCGTATCGCGAAATGATCTACACCGGTCCGATCGATGAGTTCTTCGACTTTCGTTACGGCAAGCTGCCTTATCGCTCGCTCGAGTTCCGCCACGAAACGCATGACCAGGAAGTCTTCCAGTCCGCGCCGGTGGTGAATTATCCGAACTACGACGTGCCGCACACGCGCATCACCGAGTTCAAATACCTGACCGGCCAGAAGCACGAGAAGACGAGCATCGTCTACGAATTCCCGCGCGCAGAAGGCGACCCGTACTACCCGATCCCGCGGCCGCAGAACGCGGAATTAAACGCCAAGTACCAAGCGCTCGTGAACGATACACCAGGGCTCTACTTCGTCGGCCGCCTTGCGTCTTACAAGTACTACAACATGGATCAGGTCGTCGGGCAGGCACTCACGCTTTACTCGAAGATTAGCGAGAAACAGCGTGGCGAACGGACCCAGCTGCGGCCCGTCGGCGCGGCCACGTCGTAGTTGAACGCCGGCGTGCAAGTCGGCATCTACAGCGAGCTGTCCGAACACGCTGCCTTGGGCGGGCGAGAGTTCATCGTGGCCGTGCTCGCGGAGGCCTTCCGAGCGCGCGGTGATTCGGTCGAATACGTCCATCACTTGCCCGACCTTACCGCCGCGCGGTCGAGGGCTTCCCGTCCAAACTGCGCGAGGAAGGCGACGAATCACGGACGCCTGTTGCCTCGCCCGGCCTGACGATTCTTCAGCCGATCACGGGCGGGTTTCCGTTCGCTTCCTCCTAAAGCGCCCAGCGTCACTCCGGGAATTTCGCCTTCCGGGTAACAACCCATCTCGAATGCCGCACTTCCCGGCGCTAGTCGATAATCGTGCGCGGCGAAGTTGGCGAACTGAACCCGCGCGATCCGACTTCCCTGCTCGAACTGGAGTTCGCCTTGCACGTCGCGAAGGTTCGAGTACGCCACATGCCGTCTCCACGTGGCGCCCCATGCGACGAGCGGCTGACCATCAGTCGTGGCAAAGAGATTTTTCGCGAAGCGAAACTCCAGCTGCTCGAGCGACAGCCCATCCGAAGTCGTTTCCTGCATTGCACGTGGCCAGTTCCTTTCATCGCCTGCGTCAAACCAGCCGCCAATCTGCGCGTCGTGATTATCTGCAATGACATTATTCGTGATCGTCTCGCGCTGATTCCAGACCGGTTCTTCCGCGTCGTGCTCAATCCTTGGCGTGGTTCGACGCTGCTCCCGAAAGCTGAAGCCTTCGCGATTCGCAACCAGGAGATTGCGTTGCACCACGCAATCCGGTGAAGACGAAATGCTGATGCCCGCTTGCACTCCCCACGCGCGCGGATCAGGCGCGAGCCCATTGCCGATCACGACATTATCGAGAGCGTGCAAGCCGTAGGAAATTTCGCAGTAGATGCCCGCGCCTTCGTTCTCGGCCACCAGGCAGTTGCGCACCGCGCAAGCTTCATTGCCGATGTCGAACCAGACGCCAGGCCCGCGATTAGAGAGAAACTGCGATCTTTCGACCAGGACGTTCCGCGACAAGACGATCTTCGCACCACCCGCCTCCCAATCGCGGCTGAAACCTTTGGTGTTGTTGTTGCGAATGACGCACTCGGTCACGAGCAGGTTGTGCGCGCGCGTAGCCGCGATGCCGATCGCCCCGTGATCCTGAAACGTGCAGCGGCGCGCAACCTGATCCTCCGCCAGGAAGACCGCGCCTGCGCCGCTGGTTTGTTCGATCGTGCAATCTTCCAGGAGATCGCCTCGCCCGCTGAGTGAAACTGCGCCTTGCTGCGCATGATTGGCGGCGTACCGGAAGCGGAGGCCACGCAGCTGCACATACGCGCCCTGGCAATCGAACACGACGGCGCGGCTGCTTGCTTGAATGATTGGCCGACCCAAGTTCCCGCCTGGAGCTTCGCCCGTCGGCGGCACGATAAAGAGCCGCTGCGCATCGAAGTCGACGAAGAAACTGCCGCGCGACAACGTCTCGCGAGTGAGCGTTTGGTGCAGCGGATAGTTGTCCGCGAAGACCTGCTCCGTGCGCCCGATCAGCCGGTGATATTCGTTATCCGGATGCGCGTCGCTTTTCGTCCACGGCAGGAAACGATGCGGCCACGGAACGCTGTAAACACCGTCGCCTTCGTCCTGCCAATCCGCGATCTCGTCCGCCCCGGTGAGCGTGACTCGCGCATTCGGTGCCGCCTCGAACCGGATCGGCCGCTCCGGTGTGCCGCTTTTCGTCACCGTGACAGCTTCGCGATAAAGGCCGGCATGGATCATCACCACGTCGCCCGGTCTAACGACCGCCGCCGCCTCGTTGATCGTCCTCCGCTGCTGCGCCGCCGGAATTGCGACGAGCGGCTCGGGCGAGACATGCCACGTCGCGCCGGCTGCCAATTGCACGAGCAGAAGAAAAAGAGCAGCGCGAAAGGGCATCCTTATTCCGCGCGATGGTTGTAGCTCCGCGGCATTTAGCTATAACATCAAACCGCCATTCCACCGGCGAGCCTGCACATGTCACACACTGCAAACGAGCTGAACATCGGCATTTCGGATTTTCGCAGAACCGAGCGCGCGTCCGCCGACGTGTCATTCAGCTAAGCGGCGCCGCCTCGACGAAATGGACGTAGAACCGACTGACATTCCAGGCTTGTACATCGTGCGCCCGAAAGTCTTCGCCGACGAGCGCGGCACATTCGTGAAGACCTTTCACGAAGAACGTTTTAAGGAGCTCGGCCTGGGCGCGCCGGCCGAAGAATTCTTCTCGACCTCAGCCAGGAGCGTCATCCGCGGAATGCATCTCCAGATTCCGCCACACGCGACCACGAAATGCGTCTGCTGCCTCTCCGGCGCGGTGCTCGATGTCGTGCTCGATCTGCGCACACATACCGACAGCTACGGCAAGATTTTCACTCGCGAGCTAACGCCGAAAACCTTCGAAATGCTCTTCATTCCTGATGGTTGCGCACACGGGTTCTTATCGCTCACAGACGCGTCCATGATGTTCTACCAGATGAGCGACGTCTACGCGCCGAACGAAGACGTCGGCGTCCGCTGGGATTCATTCGGATTCAACTGGCCGGTCGTAAATCCGATCATCTCAACCCGTGACCAGGCGCTGCCGGCGCTGAGCGATTTTGTGTCGCCGTTCTGAAGAGCGATGAAGCTGCTTATCATCGGCGCGTCCGGTTTGGTCGGGTGGAACCTGTGGCAGGTAGCACGCGCGGCGGGACACGAGGTTCGCGCCACCTATGCGACACATCCCCTCCCCGGTCTTGTTTCACTCCGGCTCGACGATAGCCAGCAGTTGCGTTCAACGATCGAAGCGCTCTGGCCGGACGCAGTCGTATGCTGCGCCGCGTGGAGCTGGGTGGATGGGTGTGAATCCGACCCGGGGCGTGCCTTTCGCGAAAACCGTGACCTCCCCGCGAACGCAGCACGAGCCGCGACACAGGCGGGCGCGCGCTTCGTTCATTTTTCAACGAGCTATGTCTTCGACGGGAAGCGCGGCCCTTACTCCGAGTCGGACGAGCCGGACCCGATCTCGGTCTATGCGGAATCAAAGCTAGCGGGCGAAGAAGAAGTTGCCGGGATTACGAACGGCACAGCGATGATCGTTCGCACCATGGGCGTTTACGGCTCGGAGCCGCAGCAAAAGAATTTCGTCTATCAGGTGCGACGAAACCTCGCCGCCGGAAAACGGATGAAAGTGCCTAACGACCAGATCGGCAACGCGACGGAGGCGGCGAACCTGGCGGAAGGCGTGCTCGCACTTCTCGAAATCGAAGCGAGCGGGATCTGGAATCTGGCAGGCGATGGTCCAAACCTCCTGCGCGCCGACTTTGCCCGGCAAATCGCCCGCACCTACGGGCTGGATCAGTCTCTCTTTGAC
>JALZAD010000229.1 GCA_030948555.1 Verrucomicrobiota bacterium
AAGTAAACGAGCGCGCGATTCCAGACCGCGGCGTGTGCGATGTCGTGTCCCTGGGTCGCATGCCTGACGATCGCACCGAGGCGGATGCAGCCGACGAGGAGCGAAGCCCAGAGCCAGCTCGCACCAAGAAACGTCATCAGAGCCACCGGGATGTGCGTCGCACCGCGACGAAGCGCTTCCGGAAAATGATCGCGCACTGCGTGCCCGAGGCCGCGGCTCCAACGCCGGCGTTGGCGCCAGAGCGCGCGCCAGGTCGGCACCATCTCGACGAACGCAATCCACGCACGGTCGTAGGCCATACGCCAGCCGGCGGCTTGCATCCGCCAGGAGAGATCGATGTCTTCGGCCGCTGTCGTTTCGTTCCAGCACCCGATGTCGAGCAGCGCCTGCCGGCGAAACGCAACCCACGCGCCGGAGACGGTCATCAACCCACCCCACCGATCCTCCGCGTTTTTCACCAGGCCGATAACCGCGAGGTAATCGAGCGTCTGCATCAGCTCGACGAGCGAGCGTGGATCGGCCGGCCAGATCTTGCCGGTGACCCCGCCGACGCCGGGTGAACTGGCGAACCGCGCGAGCATTCCGTCCCAGTTCTTCGAGTGCACGACGGTATCGGCGTCGAGGCAGACGACGATCTCCGCCTTTGCTTCGCGTAATGCGGCATTCAACGCGGCGGCTTTCCCGCGGTTGCTCGGCAAACGCACCACGCGCGCGCCGCGCGGCAGGCTCGCGGCGTCGAGCACGCGCGCGCATTCTTCCGCATCCGGACTGCCGTCATCGACGAGCAGGATTTCATCCGGTGGAGGCTGGACGTCGCTCAAACTCCGCGCGGTGCGCAATGCACCAGCGGGCTCCGCGTAAAACGGAATGATGACGCTGTAACGCGGCAGGTGCGCGGGAATGGTTTTGCGGCGGAAGGAATTGATCAGGCAGATCACGCCGTAGATCGACCAGATGAGGCAGATGACGAGTGGGAAGATGTCGATGTATTCCGCGATCGATTCGAAGGTGCCGTGCGGCCAGTCGCCGAGGTCACGGAACTCGCTGATCCAGTGTTCGGCGAGCATGCGGACGAAATCGTCCCACGCGAAACTTTCGAGGAGCGCGAGCATCAGCGGCGAGGCAGCGGCGCGAGCAGCGCGAGTGTCTGGTCGATCACGCCGGTGACATTGGCATCGAAAGGCATCGCGGCCCGAAGCTTCAGGAGGCGCCCGGTTCCGCCGGAGACATTGCCATTCATGATCTCGAGCGCTCCGCGCGAAATTTCCGCCTGCGGGTGCGCGGTCGCTTCTGGTGTGAGTTGGGCGAGCGTCGCGGCGAGCAAGGTGCGGCTCTGCGTTCGAATCGCGACACGCAGGAACGCCAGCCACCAGGCCTGCTGTTCGGCTTTGTCGCTCGGGAAAGTCAGCGGCACGGTCTCGTCTTTTCGGAGCACAGGAATGCGCGGGAGATTGCCGTCCGCTGAAGTGTCGCGCGAGACGAAAATCGCCGGCGTATCGAAGCCGAGGAAATGGGTGAACCCGGTCTGGCGCGCGATTGCCTTCGCGTCCGAGTTCCATTCGCCATACGGCCAGCAGAAGAAGCTCGGGATGGGGAACCCGTGCTCGGCGAGCTTGCGCCGGCTCGTGTCCATATCGAGGCGGATGCGGCGTTCGTATTCCTGCGTGGTCTCGAGCCGGCCTTTCTCGCGCAGCCATTGGCGGGAGGTTTCCGCAGGAAAGCCTTCATCTGAAAGCGGCATGTCGATCGCTTGGTAATGCAGCGCGTCCGAGTGCGCGATGACTTCGACCAGCCCGGAATCGTAGAGCTGCTTCGCTTCGGTCCAGGTCATGGTCGGGTCCGGGCCGCCAGGTGTCGGAGTGGAGAACTTGCTTTGGTCCGTCTCACTCATCCAATCGGTGACGAGCGCAATCGTGTAGGGCAGCTTTCGTTTCACCGCGCGCGGGTGGAAGAGCTTCACTACGCTTTGCGAGCCATCGTCGATCGTGATGACCAACGGGCGCGGCGGCAGGAATGCCGGGTCGCCCGTGATGGTGTAACTCTGCAACCGCGAGAGCGGCGTCACATTGAAACCCGCGGCGGCGATCGCATTCAGCACGCCATCGAGATACTGCGTGCTGCATATATAGAGATAAGGCTGCGTGCCCGGCGGGAGATCCGCGAAGATGTGAAACGCGAGCACCGGGCAAACCGGATCGGCGTTCACGTCCTTCAGCGCACCACGCTTATAGAGTTCGCCCAGACAAATGATGCTCCAGACCGATGCATCGGCCGGGAAATCCTTTGGCTGAATGCGGGAACTGTAGGCCGCTTCCGTGGACGGCGGCGCGACCGGAGCCGTTGCCGTGGGGCTGGGCGCGGTCTGGGCGGAGGCAAACAAGCGCTGCGCTTCCGGCGTTGCCTTCACGACATCGCGCAACTTGTCGAAGGTGTGCTGCTCCCATGTCCCATAGGTGAAAAACGACACTCCAGTGACCGCGTCCGGCGGCAGACTCTTGAGCGCGGTCGCGATCTCCTGCGGCGGCTGATCAATCCCGATCGCCGGCCAGAAGGTGGCGCCATTCACCAGGTAACGCTCATACGGACCGACGATGTTTTCGCCGATCCACTGCGGCGGCTTCTTCCAATCGGCCCAGTAGCCCATCGGCTGGATGAAATCCAAACCGCTCCGTTCCAGCATCGGGTAGTTCTGGCTCTGCTCCGTGAACTCCGGCGGCAGGAGAAACGCGCCGAAGCGCACATCTGGCCTTTGCTCGTGCAGGTTGTGCACGACCTTCGCTACCCAATCAGCGATGGCGGCGGCGCGGAACTCATACCAGCGCGCCTTGTTGTAATCGCTGTCGAGCGTCATGCGTCCCCACTTGAAGTGCATGAGGTGCTCGAAGCGGAAGCCGGTGATCTTGTCGCTGCCGTCCCACCAGCCGGCGTAACGGATCCAGTCTAACGAGACGCCGTCGAACGGGTAGGTGTTCAGGAGTTTGGCCAGCAGATCCTCCTGGCGATACTGCACGCGCGGATCGCCCGCATCGACGAACATCTCACCGCGCTGACCTTTGTAGGCGGCGTCCGGGAACTCGGCCGCCATCTGTGCGTCATGAAAGCACGGCCACCAGGCGAAGATCTTGATGTTCATCTCCTTCGCCCGCGCGAGCATTTCCTTCAGCCAATCAGCATTCTCCCAACCAGCCGCTGTCTTCTCGTTAGGCAACGGCACGAGCAGCTCGCCGCTCTGCAGCGT
Source organism: Verrucomicrobiota bacterium (assembly GCA_030948555.1). Lineage (GTDB taxonomy): Bacteria > Verrucomicrobiota > Verrucomicrobiia > Chthoniobacterales > UBA10450 > JACCTI01. The sequence goes on from JALZAD010000229.1 coordinate 3,239, forward strand.
CTGGCCGGTGCGCGGCGATTTGAAGTTGTCCTCGTCCTGCTTCACGAGGAGATCGATGCGACTGATGCCGCGTTCGTGACACTGATTGAGGAGGTAAAGCCAGCCCCCGTTCGTCACGTTCTCCGTCGTGCGAACGATGATCCCCTGCCCGCTCAAAGTGTACGGGCTCGGCGGCGGCGTCGCCGTGGCGATGGGTGTTTCACTTTCCGTCGGCGGCGGCGTTTGCGCGTGCAGAGTCAACAAGGCGCCTAACGAGAGCACCATCTGCAAGAAGCCGCGTCTACAATTCATCGGAGTAACAGACGTAGCGGATCGATTCGCCTTCAACAACGTCATCCTGAGGCTGGCGAAGCGCGCCGGAGGACCTCACGCAGGCTGCTGACGTCGACTTTCGGCCGCGCGTTAGTCCAAGCACGCTCGGTGAGATCCCTCGCCGTCTTTGCGGCTCGGGATGACTACGCTGTCGTGTGGCATGGTCAATCGTGGGAGCACCGTCTCGATCGCGTTACGATCCGACTCAAGCCACGGCGGCAGAACCAAGGACTCGCCGAGGTGCGCGGGATCTTCATCAACCGCGAAGCCCGGCCCGTCAGTCGCGAGTTCGAAGAGAACGCCGCCAGGCTCTTTGAAGTAAACGGACTTGAACCAGAACCGATCAATCTCCGGCGTGGGGCGGCCTCCCTTCGCTTCGACGCTGGCGCGCACTTCCATCTGGTGCGCTTCGTCATCCACGCGCCACGCCAGGTGATGAATGCTGCCTGTGCCCCAGGCACCGCGACGCGCGCCGGGAACTTCGCGCACGTCGACATAACGGCCGGACTGTCCGCCCGCGACGCCATAGCGATGCCACTCGCCTTCGGTGCCGACGTGCTGAAAGCCCATCGCCTGCTCGAGGAACGACGTTGTGAGATCAAGCTTTGCCTCGGACATGCGCGCGCCTTCGAGTCCGCGAATCTGATGCTCCGCCCGGATCGGACTCTCGTCCCATGCCGTGAAGCTGCGGCCTAACGAGATCTCGCTCTCAACTAGCGCCACGCCGAGACCGTGCGGATCCTGGATCGGCAAGACATGTTCGCCGAAACGCACCTCGGCATTCGCGATCGGTACGCCGTATTTCTGCAAACGCTGCGCCCAGAAAACAAGACTGCCGGGCGGCACGGCTAACGAGACCTCAGTGCTCAATCCATAGCCGTCGCGATGCGGCGCCATCTGCGCCCACGGGAAGAACGTCAGGTCAGTGCCGGGACTGCCGGCCGCGTCCGCGTAGAACAGGTGATACGTCCCGGGGTCGTCCTGATTCACGCTGCGCTTCACCAGCTTCATGCCGAGCACGCCGGCATAGAAGTCGAGATTCTCCTGCGCGGCGCCCGCGATACAGGTCACATGATGTAGTCCGCGAACGGTGTTAATGCTGTTAACAAAAGCGCGTCATCCCGAGCGAAGTCGAGGGACCCCGTGGCAGTATCACTCGTTAGGCAACGGGGTCTCGACTCCGCTTCGCTGCGCTCGAGATGACGACGTCATTCGTTCGCCGCTTTCTGCGCAGCGACATCTTGCGCCACGTCGTATTCCGGTTTCGCGACCCCCATGAGCCACTTATCGAACCACCCGACGATATGCTCCAACCGCTCGACGCGATGCCACGGCTGACCGGCGCGATTCAGTTCGTGCGTCTCGTTAGGGAACTTCACCATCACGGTCGGAATCTTTCGATACTTCAGCGCGCGAAACATCTCCTCGCCGCCCGCGCCGGGCGGAGTGCGCGTGTCGGTCTCCCCAAGCACGAACATCGTCGGCGTCTTCACATCCTTGATGTAGGTGATGGGCGAGCGCGCTTTGAAATCTT
>JALZAD010000236.1 GCA_030948555.1 Verrucomicrobiota bacterium
GTTGCGATCAGGCAGGACAAAAAGATGGGAACTGTCGCGCGCACCAGATCAATACTACGACGGGAGCGCGGCGTAGTTTGTGGCTGAGTTCTATTAGGAAGCATGGTGGCCTGCGCAGTACAGCGCGGTTTTTATCGTCTCTGCGGGGTTTGGCAAGCGCGGTCAGCGTTCGCGCCATGGCTGTGAGTCTCAGGCGAGCGGGTGGGGACGCCGTGATGAATTTTCAATGAGAACATCGGAATCGGCGTGCAGTCCAAGCAGATTCCGCTCCAAGAAACATCTGGGAATGGATGTTCCGCGCGCTGGCTTATCTGCGCTCCGAAGAGATACGCATGGCGCGGCAGGCATCGGCATGTGTCCTGCTTAACAAGACATCATGGTTATCGCGCTTAGCATCTGTGCATCGGCCGTCGGATCGATCGGCCTCATCTCCAATCTGCTGCGCAAAGCGCCGGAAGGCTGGGAGGACGCGAACGGTTTTCATCACATCAGCGCGCCGTCCGCTCGCCGCGTCGTGCATATGCGCAAGCAGGTGGTGAAGCCGTCAGCGTTTGCGCGCGAAGTGCGTCCGGCTCTCCTCGCAACGGCGGCGCTCCGCTAGGCGCCGCTCGCCGCTCGCGAAGTTTTTCACCCGGCGCCGAGAAGGCTTGCCTTCCGGAGCAATTTTTAGGAGAACTGCGGGAGCATCTAGCGACATCAGCTGTTTCCCGACGGCGGTGTCGACGCGGGCGAGGCAGACTAACGAATGATTTAAGCGTCCTTTTAGGAACCCGCGATCGCCGGTCACGTAAACATCTCGTGACATTGGCAGGAACCTGTTGACTGTGAGAAGAGAGTTGTAGGAATCTCTAGTCAATCTAGCGATTATACGCGCCGCCACGTGGCGTTCGCTATCATACACGAATGACAGCAAAGAGTTTTTCCCGCTTCACGCCCGGAACGACCAAGGGCGGCAGCTTGCCCGGAGACAAACAAATTTTTACGAATCTGTGCTGCAACAACAGGCGTTTCCGTAATTACTAACATGCGGATCGCTAAGATGACCTCGGATCGGACGGACTACCGGGACGGTTCACTCCACCTCGATCGCGTTCGGAATGATCTCTCATCGCGTGCTCTGTCCCGAGTGGCGAATGGCGCGAACCCAGAGGTTGTTTCGCGCATCCTGGCATCGGCGGTGATCGAGCAGTTCACGCGCGACCGGAATGGCATTTGTGACAGAGAGGGAGCAACCTCCCGGCCGCGCTCTTCACCGGGCATCACCGAGGAAGAGGTGACAGTCGACGAGGCAGCTTCGATCGCGGGCGACAGTTTCGCCCCCGCTACTCCGAGTGAAGAGACCACTTCGCCGGCTAGGATTCCCCGGTGGAAGCGGGCCTTCGATTGCACGGCGATTTTGCTAACCGCGCCCCTTTGGCTACCGCTGATGCTGGTCATCATGATCGGGATCAAACTTTCCTCGCCGGGTCCGATCTTTTATCGCCAGGAGCGGATCGGGTTTCGCGGGCGGCGCTTCATGATTTTCAAGTTCCGCACCATGAAGGTGAACGTCGAGACGGTGATTCACGAGTCGTACTTCGAGCGCCTGATCGAGAACGATGTTCCGATGACGAAGCTGGACTCGAATGGCGATCCTCGCCTGATCAATTGCGGAAGGTTCCTGCGCGCCGCCGGCCTCGATGAACTGCCGCAGCTCTTCAATGTCCTGCGCGGCGAGATGAGCCTGGTCGGGCCGCGGCCCTGCACGACGCATGAGTTCGAGCGCTACCTCCCTTATCAACGTGAGCGGGTCAACGCGCCGCCGGGATTGACCGGCTACTGGCAAGTGCACGGAAAAAACCGCACCACCTTCAGCGAGATGATCGAGATGGACATCTTCTACTGGAACAACATGTCGCTCCGTCTCGATTTCTGGATCCTCTGCAAAACGTTCCCCGCCATTGCGAAAGAGGTTATCGAGAGCCGCCGAATCGCGATGTGGAGACCGGCGCGTCGCGCGGCGTCAATCCGCGTGCAGACGACTGAAGGCTAAGCAAAACATGGCACAACCAGTTTCACTCGGGGTTATCGGCTGCGGCTATTGGGGACCGAACCTGCTGCGGAATTTCAAGACGCTGCCGAACTGCCGCGTCAAAGCGGTCTGCGACGTGAGCGAAGCGCGCTTGAAACACATGCACGGGCTTTATCCCGACGTTGAAGGAATGACCGACTACGAGCATTTCCTCAATGGTGTTGATCTCGATGCGGTCGTCGTGGCAACGCCGGTGAAACATCATCACCTGCTGGCAAAAGCGAGTCTTCTCGCGGGCAAGCACACCTTGATTGAAAAGCCGATGGCGGCGTCATCCGCGGAATGTGAGGAGCTGATCGAGATCGCGGAGGAGAAAGGCCTCGTTCTCATGATCGGGCACACCTTCCTCTACTCGGCGCCTGTGCGGAAGATCTGCGAAATCGTGAATGCGGGTGATCTAGGCGACATCCGCTATATCAATTCGCGGCGGTTGAACCTCGGGTTATTCCAGAAGGACATAAACGTCGCATGGGACCTCGCGCCCCACGACATCTCAATTATCCTGCACATTCTCGGCGAGTTCCCGGAGACGGTGAACTGCCAGGGCAACGCCCACGTCACGCCGAAAATCGAAGACGTCACGAACATGTCGCTCATGTTCCGGAACAAACGGTTCGCGACCATTCAAAGCAGCTGGCTCGAGCCGCGCAAAGTACGAGAGATGACGATCGTCGGCACGCGCCGCATGATCGTTTACGACGACCTGAAAACGCACGGCAAAATCCGCGTCTACGACGTGCGCGTCGAGCGCCCGCCGCATTACGACACCTTCGCTGAGTTCCATTATTCGTATCACTACGGCGACAGTTACATTCCGCACCTTCAGCAGGAAGAGCCGCTCAAGACAGAGTGCCAGCACTTCATTGATTGCATCTCGGATGGAGTGGAATGCGACACCGGCGGTGCGGAAGGTCTCGAGCTGGTGCGGATTCTGGAAGCGGCTTCCGCCTCCTTGAAGGCAAACGGCGCACCGGTGAGCTTTTCGCGCGAACAGGCTATCATTCCACCAGTCATTCACCGGCACAGCGTTCCGCGCGTCTCGGTCGTTGGTGCATGATGGAAGGACAACGCGCTGTCCAGCTCATCGCACCCGACGTCAAACTGGGACGCGATGTGCAGATTTACGGCTTCGTCAATCTTTATGGCTGCGAGATCGGCGACGAAACTCGGATCGGCTCGTTCGTGGAAATCCAAAAGGGGGCGACGATCGGGCCGCGCTGTAAGATTTCCAGCCACACCTTCATCTGCGAAGGAGTGACAATCGAGAGTGGTGTCTTTGTCGGGCACGGTGTGACCTTCATCAACGATCGGTTCCCGAAAGCGCTGAACTCTGAGGGTAAACTGCAGGGTGAAGCTGACTGGTCGTGTCAGCCGACCCTAATCAAACAAGGCGCCTCGATCGGTTCAGGTTCAACTTTACTGGGCGGAATCGTGGTGGGAGAGAACGCGATCATCGGCGCCGGAAGCGTCGTAACCAAGGACGTCCCCGCCAACGCGACGGTCGCGGGGACGCCGGCGGCGGAGCTGAAATCAAGAAAAGTTTCAAGTTGTTGAAAGTTCCCTTTCTTGACCTGAAGGCGCATCATGCGCCGTTCCGCGCCGAGTTCTCGCGTGCCATCGAAGAAGTCATCGATGCAGGCGCTTTTGCCGGGGGCCCGTTTGTCGCTGCTTTCGAAGAAGATTTCGCGCGGTTCTGTGAAACGAAGTTCGCCATTGGCGTTGGCAACGGAACGGACGCGCTCTGGTTTGCTTTACTCGCTCATGGGGTCGGGCCGGGCGACGAGGTCATCACCGTCCCGAGCACGTTCATGGCGACCGCGGAAGCGATCACCTATTGCGGGGCGACGCCGGTCTTCGTCGACATCGACGAAGAGACTTACACGATGGATCCGGAGCAGCTCGCCGGCGCTCTGACTCCGAGGACAAAGGCAGTCATTCCGGTGCACCTCTTCGGGCAGATGGCGGACATGGACCCGATCGTCGCCTTCGCGCGCGAGCACGGGCTATACGTCATCGAAGACGCTGCCCAGGCGCATGGCGCGAAATACAACGGACGCTCGGCAGGAACGATCGGCGACGCCGCCTGCTTCAGCTTTTATCCTGGCAAGAACCTGGGCGCCTTCGGCGAAGCGGGGGCAGTCGTCACCAACGACGCAAAGCTGAACGAGAAGATCAGGATCCTCCGCGATCACGGCCAAAGTCGGAAGTACTACCACTCGATGGTCGGCTGGAACGGCCGGATGGACGGAATCCAGGGAGCGGTCCTGCGGATCAAGCTGCGGCATCTGGCGCGTGGAAACGAGCTGCGCCGCAAGCACGCTGTGCAGTACCACAGCGCGTTCGAAGGTCTTGAAGGATTAATCGTCCCGACAACCGCGTCCTACGCGAAGCACGTCTTTCACATCTACGCGCTCCGAGTTGAGGCGCGTGACAACATGATGCGGAGCTTGGAAGAAAAGGGGATCGGCACCGGTGTGCACTATCCGGTGCCGGTGCATTTGCAGGAAGCGTACGCAGGCTTGGGCTACACCAATGGCGCGTTTCCGATTTCGGAAAAGACATCTGCGGAATTCATCTCCTTGCCCATGTTCCCGGAGCTCACGCCCGAGCAGATTGACTACGTAGCTGAAGGCGTGAAGGAATCGCTCGGCGTTGCTGCTTTATCTTGACCGCTGAGGCGAGCGCGGATGTGCTCTGGAGCGGAAACGCTCACACCGGCTGGCTCGTAGCCGAGTCCACCGTGGAGGCGAGCCGG
>JALZAD010000263.1 GCA_030948555.1 Verrucomicrobiota bacterium
CGGAAGGCCGGATGAGATGGGCGCCGAACAAGAGGTTGCACTTTGAGGTCGCGGTCATCAAGGCGATCCAGACACTCGGGCAGGTCACTCTGAACCAGGTGATCGCGGACTTGTCTGCATTGCGCGATGGCAAGACGCCAGCCGCACCGCCCGCAACGGCGAAACCCGCGGCTCGCCCGAGCGTGCCGCCGAAGGCAACTGTCGCGAAGGTCGCTGAAAAACTGCGTGTCGAAGAAGCGAAAGTCGAAACGCCCGCGGTGACGAACGGCGACGGGCCGATCGACTTTGATGTGCTCTGGCAAAAAGCGGTCGAGCAGATTCGCGCGCGCCGCCCATTGATCAAAGCCTGGATCGATTCGGCAAAAATGCTTGGGCAGGAAGGTCGCCACTTGGTGCTCGGTTTTCCGCCCGAGCAGAAGGGCGCGATGGAATCACTCGGCGCGCCGAAGATGCGCGACTTCCTTGAAGCGCAGCTGAAAGAAATCAGCGGTCGCGACTGGAGCCTGAAGTTCACTTTGAAAGAAGGACTGGTGGTGGAAGCACCGAAATCCGAACCTGCCGCGCCGCCGCCCAAGCCGACGGTCGACACTTTCAAAAACGACCCGCTGATTCGTGAAGCACTCGAGATTTTCAAAGGCGAAATCAAACCGGTGACGGACTAACGAAGACTATGAATCTGAACAAGTTGATGAAGCAGGCTCAGAAGATGCAGGAGCAGATGCAGAAAACGCAGGCTGAGCTGGAGGAGAAAACGGTCGAGGTCAAAGCCGCGGGCGGCAAAGTCACGGTGATCGCGAACGGCGCGGGCGATGTCGTTTCGCTCAAGATCGACAAAGACATTGTCGATCCGGAGGACGTGGAGTTTCTCGAGGAAGCAGTGCTCAGCGGCGTGAAGCAGGCGATCGAGCGGGGGAAAGCGCTGGCGCATGACGAGATGTCCAAGATCACCGGCGGGTTAGGTGTCGCCGGTTTGGGACTGTAGGCGTCTGCCTAACGGGTGATTTACAAAGGCATGTCATCCTGAGGCTGGCGCAGCGCGCCGAAGGACCTCGCACAGGGTGCTGGGTCATCCGTCGGTCGATTGTGTGATCAGCAGCGTGTAGAGGAGGTCCCTCGCCGTCTTCGCGGCTCGGGATGACACATATCCGTCAGAGCGCGCGTCGTCGCGGTTTGTGTCGTTCGAACACGCAGATCTCCCGTACGCCATGGGTCCGAAGTTTTTCAGCGAGCCGCTCGTAGTTCTCGCCTAACTGCGCTTGTGAATGCGCGTCCGATGCAGTCGTGAAGGGAATGCGTTTCGCGAGCGCCAGCTCAATGATCGCATCGGCGGGATAAAGCTCATTCACCGGCTTGCGCCAGCCCGCGGTTGAGAACTCGATCGCGAGGCCGCGCGTTTTGATGAACTCGAGCGTCTCGTCGATCAACGCAGGGACATCGCCGCGCGGCCGGTGTCCATGGATTTTGATCAAGTCGATGTGCGCGAGGCAATCGACCAACCCGCTCGCCGCCATCTCGCGAACGCGTCGGAAGTAATCTTCGTAGACACGGTCGATGTCGCGGCCTTCGAACTGCGCCGCACCGGCGGGCACGCTGTCGAACATCTCGTTAGGCGATTCGAGGAAGTGCACGGAGCCGAGGACGAAATCGAGTTGGTCCCAATGCTTCTCGACCCACGCGCGTCCGCCCGTTGAATGCAGCGGGTCATTATCCAGCTCGATTCCGGCGCGAATCTTCACGTCGAGATTCGCTTCGCGGAGTCGGTCGATTTCATCGAAGTCGACGCCGGTGTGATAGCGATCGTGATCGGTGAAGGCGATGTCACTCAGACCCTTCGCCCGCGCGCTGTCGACCCACGGTTGCAACAACCCGCGGGTGTAGGGCTGCACACGATGCCCCTGCGGATGCGTGTGGTAGTCGGAGAAAAGCACTCGTTAGGCTATGGCGCGGTCAAGAACTTCTGCTGCACGCGCAGGTCGGGATATTTCGGAAAGTAGGCCTCGCAGATGAAGACCTTGTTCGGCGTTAACTCGCGGGTCGCGATCGTCTCCGCATATTCGATGTGCTCCTGCGGATTGATCATGATCGTGCTCGGCTCGTCGGTGAAGGCGTGGTTGTCGCTCCACGCGGTCAGGACTTTGCCGCCGGAGTTCATGAGATAAATTTCGAACCGCTGTGAGCTTGGGAAATCAAGCGTGATGGAACGCTTCGCTTTGTTCGTTAGGCGAATCGTTACCGCCATCTGCCGGGTCTCGGAAAGCCGCACCGGCTGCTCGATCTTCAAGGTCAGGAGGAGACCGCGGAGCTGCGCGTCCTTGTATTCCGGGAGCGTCTCGCCGCCGCCACCGAAAGGATGGAACATCCGGTTCAGCCAGGTGCGTTTCTCCGCTGGCGCCGCTGCGTCGTTTTCCTGCGCAAAGGTGCTCGCGCTCAGCGCCGCGGAGAGGAGCAACGGCACGAGCGCGCGCTTCATGAGCCCGTAATCAGCGATGGTTGCAAATAGTGTCAATCCCTTTATGAATCGCCGATGACTCGCCTGGCGGCAGCGGTTTTCGTAGCGCTTCTCGTGCCCGCCGCGAGCGAGGCGAAGAAGCCGCACTGCACCTTCCGCGCGCACGTCGAAGCGAATGTGAACGACGGCGCGAGCTTCACCACGCAGATGCGATCGCCCGCGACCGGCAAGACGATCGTGCTCGAGAAGACGCCGAGCATCTCCGAGCGCGACGTGGCCGCGTTCCGTCCGTATCCCGCGAGCGACGGCAGCTTCGGCGTCCTTTTCGTGCTGGATGATCACGGCAAGCTCGCGCTCGACACGCTGAGCGTCGATCGGCGCGGCCGCTTCCTTTACCTTTTTGTGAACGGGCGGCCCGCTGCTGAATTGCAGATCGATCGCCGCGTCTCCGACGGCAAGCTCTACGTCGCCTCCGGCCTAACGAGTGCAGACATTGAGCTGATGAAGAAGGATTGGCCGATCGCAGGAGCAAAGAAGAAGTGACGGCGGCGTGCGGTAGCGTCCGCTGTCTCAGCGGATATTGGTGGCGTCGTCTGCGAGGTGCGCTGAGGGCAGCGCACGCTACAGCACTGGTGATCGGTGCGGTGTCGGTCGCACAAGGAGCTGAGACCTCCGGCAACTTGAACCTCGCGCTCCCGACGGAGAACGACGCGCTCTTTCACGGCGGCGGCGCGGCGTTCTACCAGTACATCGTCCGCGATTTCAAGGGTGTGAAGACGACACCCTGGGAAGGCGGGCAGTACGGCTTCGTCCGCAATCCGGTCGAGACGCCATCGGGTTTCGTCTACACGCGCTTTCACGAGGGCATCGACATCCGCCCGCTGCGACGCGATGCCGCGGGCGAGCCGCTCGATCCGGTCCGCGCGATCGCCGATGGCGCGGTCGCCTACGTCAACAATGTGCCCGGTT
>JALZAD010000276.1 GCA_030948555.1 Verrucomicrobiota bacterium
GCTCATACGTCATGTTGGCGGTGAGCGACACGGGAACGGGCATGGATGCGGCGACGAAAACCCATATCTTCGAGCCCTTCTTCACGACCAAGGAGAAGGGCACCGGTCTCGGCCTCGCGACCACTTACTCGATCGTGAAGAACCACAACGGATTGATCACGGTCGATTCGAAGGTGCATTCCGGTTCGACCTTCGTGCTCTACCTGCCCGCGCTGCGCGATCAGCACATCGAGCTCGAACAACCGGTGCCGTGTGCAATCACGCCGGTGATCGAAGGCAGCGGCCGCATTCTGATCGTCGACGACGAAGAGACGATCCGCGACCTGGTCGACTTCACGCTTAGCCACGTCGGCTATCAAGTCACAGGCGCGGAGACCGCGCTCGAAGGCGTGAACATTTATCGCGAAAAACTCGAGGCCGGTCAGCGCTTCGATTGCGTGATACTTGATCTGACCTTGCCCGGCGGAATGGGTGGCAAAGAAGCGCTCAAGCGGCTGATTGAAATCGATCCGACCGTAACAGCGATCGTCTCCAGCGGCTACGCCATGGATTCGACCATGGCGCGCTATCAGGATTACGGCTTCAGCGGCGTGATCGCGAAACCGTACGAAGCGGCCGAGCTCGGACGCGTGGTGCACGAGGTCATCCAGGCGAGCCGCGTGCAGCTGGTTGAAGACTACGACGGCGGCCGTCTCGCGACGCGCGTTGCCTAACGAGCGCTAGGTTTCCGTTGCGCGCACGCGCGGCAGAAGCTGCTCGAGAATTGCGCGGACGGATTGCTCCACATCGAGACGATCGGTGCGCACATGGATCTCCGGATTGTCCGGCGGTTCATACGGCGCATCGATTCCGGTGAAGTCGCGGATCTCCCCTGCTCTCGCTTTTTTGTAGAGGTTCTTCGGGTCGCGCTGCTCGCAAACCTCGAGCGGCGCATCGACGAAGACCTCGATGAACTCGGCGGCCGCTTCGAGTGCAATCGCGCGCGCCCGCTGGCGATCGTCGCGATACGGCGAGATGAACGCGGTGATCGCAATCGTCCCGGCATCCGCAAGGAGCTTCGCCACTTCGCTGACGCGGCGGATGTTCTCGACTCGATCTTCCGGCGAGAATCCAAGGTTCGAATTCAGGCCGTGCCGGATGTTGTCGCCGTCGAGAACGTAGGTGTGCATGCCCCGCGCGAAGAGTTCCCCTTCCAAGCCGCGCGCGATCGTCGACTTGCCGGACGCCGACAAGCCGGTCAGCCAAACGATGGCGCCACGATGTCCATTCTGCGCGGCGCGTGCGTGCGCCGTCACCTTCCCTTCGCTCCAGAAGATGTTCTTGCTCTTCACCTCCGCGCGCGCGGTGTAAACGCCGTCGAATATGATCCCGCCGCCGGCGATGCGGCCTTCATCAACGATCACGAAGCGGCCCATTGCTGCGACGCGGTCGTGATTATCGAAAACGAGCGGCGCACGCGTCTGCAAGGTGACGCGGCCCACTTCATCGCGACCGACCTGGTCGAACTCGCCGGTCGATGTCGCGAGCGTTGATGAATCCATCACCTGCTCGATGGCTGCGACGTGGCAGTTCACTTCCTGCGTCGCGAGCCGGAGCGTGTATTGCTTGCTGCGCTGCAATGCCGCTTCGGCCAGCCAGAAGATTTCCGCACGGAATCGATTCGCTTCGATCGGGCGCGCGTCAGGATGCGAAGCGACGTAACCGCGTTCGACGAAGATTTGCTCGTCCAGCGTGATGCCGATCGCATCGCCCGCGATCGCCTCGTCAGGAGGCGCAGCGTTCCACGATTCGATGGTCGCGACGCGCGCCAATTTGTTAGCGGGCGCAAAGACGATTTGATCTCCTGCTCGCACCGAACCGCTCTCTACGCGTCCCGCGATGATGCGGCGGTCGTCGAAGCGATAAACGTCCTGCACGGAAAACCGCAGCGGTTGGTTCTCGGGTGGCGTGGTTGCCTCCAGTTCGTCGAGCGCTTCGAGCAAGGTCGGGCCGGTGAACCAGGCGAGCGCATCGTTGGGCGTCGCGACGTTTTCACCGCTGCGCGCGGACGCCGGAATGAAGCGCCGCGCTTCGATGCCTAACGACTGCAAGAACGCGCGATATTCTTCTTCGATCTCCCGAAACGCCGCCGCCTCATAACCGAGCAGATCCATCTTGTTCACGAGCACGAGCACCTGCCGAATGCCGAGCAGACTGAGCAGATATGCGTGCCGCCGGCTTTGCTCGCGCACGCCTTCATTCGCCGCGATCACCAGCACCGCGGCATCGGCGCTGGCCGCTCCCGTAATCATGTTCTTGAGGAACTCGCGATGCCCCGGCGCATCGATGATCACGTAGCGACTGCGTGCGGTGCGAAACGGAACCTGCGTGGTGTCGATCGTGATGTTTTGCGCCTGTTCCTCAAGAAGCGCGTCGAGGAGGAAAGCATATTCGAAGTCCATGCCTTCCGCGGCGCACGCTTCGCGAATCGCCGCCACCTTTCCTTCTGGCAGCGAGTTCGTGTCGTGAAGAATCCGCCCGATCAGCGTCGACTTCCCGTGATCGACGTGACCAACGAAGACGATCTTTAGCCGCGGAGTTTCCGCGCTCACATGAAGCCTTTCGCGCGCAACTTCTGCATCGCGTTGCGCTCGTGATGATCCTGCGCGCGACCGGCACGTTCGCTCGTCTTCGTCGCCTCCAGCTCGGCGATAATTTCTTCGATGGTCGCTGCGTTGCTCTTCACCGGCTTCGTGATCGGCTGACAGCCTAACGAGCGATAGCGCTCCCCGTTGCGCGCGAAATACATCCGCGGAATCGGGATCTTTTCGCGCTCGATGTAGCGCCAGATGTCGGCCTCCGTCCAATCGAGCAATGGCTGCACACGGACGTGCTCGCCTTTCGCGACCCGGTTCGCGAATTGCCCCCAAAATTCCGCCGGCTGATCCTTGTAGGACCATTCGGACTGCGCATTGCGCGGCGAAAAGTAGCGCTCCTTCGCGCGCGTCG